>WTGR01000041.1 GCA_011523485.1 Acidobacteriota bacterium | reverse complement strand
GAGACGAGCCGCGCCTTCGAGCCGCTGCTGGCGCTGCAGGCCGAGCTGCGAGACCTGGAGCTCCGACTCGGCGACACGAGCCTCTCGGCGACCGAGCACGACGCCGCGCTCGCCCGCTACAGCGAGGCCCAGACCGCGTTCCAGGATCGGGACGGCTACGGCATCGAGGCGAAGGTGGACGCCGTGCTGCGCGGCCTCGGCTTCGAGGGAACCGACTTCGAGAAGCCCACCGAGACGTTCTCCGGCGGCTGGCAGATGCGGATCGCGCTGGCCAAGCTGCTGCTGCGCCGCCCCCGCCTGCTGCTGCTCGACGAGCCGACCAACCACCTCGACCTCGAGGCGCGCAACTGGCTCGAGGAGTTCCTGGTCGACTATCCCGACGCCGTGGTGCTGGTCTCGCACGACCGCTACTTCCTCGACAGCGTGGTGACGGAGATCGCCGAGGTCGGCCTGCGCACGCTGACCGAGTTCCGCGGCACCTACAGCGCCTACCTGACCGAGCGCGAGGCCCGCATCGCCCGCCTGCGCGAGGCGAAGAAGCGGCAGGACGAGGAGGTCGCCCGGATGCGGCTGTTCATCGACCGCTTCCGGTACAAGGCCACCAAGGCAAAGCAGGTCCAGAGCCGCGTCAAGATGCTCGAGAAGATCACCCCGATCGAGGTGCCGGCGGCGCGCAAGCGCGTGCACTTCAAGTTCCCGGCCAGCGCGAAGAGCGGCCGGACGGTGGTCGAGCTGCGCGACGTCGCGAAGGCGTACGGCGACGTGCGGGTGTTCGAGCGGGCCGACGTCCACATCGAGCGCGGCGACCGCGTGGCCCTGGTCGGCCCGAACGGGGCGGGCAAGTCGACCCTCATGCGGATGCTGTCCGGCGTGGAGGCGCCCGACCAGGGGGAGCGGATCGAGGGCTATCGCGTCATCACGCAGTACTTCGCCCAGGACGAGGCGGTGCGCCTGGACGGCTCGCTCACCGTCTACGAGACGCTGGCGTCCGGCTCGCCGGTGGACATGGTCCCGGCCATCCGCAACATCCTGGGCGGCTTCCTGTTCACCGAGGACGACGTCTACAAGCGGGTCAAGGTGCTCTCGGGCGGCGAGCGCACGCGGCTGGCGGTGGCGCGGATGCTGCTGCGCCCGTCGAACACGCTCATCCTGGACGAGCCGACCAACCACCTCGACATCGACTCGACCGACGTGCTGCTCGACGCGCTGACCGACTACGGCGGCACGCTCATCTTCGTCTCGCACGACCGCTACTTCGTCGACAGGCTGGCGACGAAGATCATCGACATCGGGCATGGCGAGGCGGCGCTGTACCCGGGCAACTACGAGGAGTTCCGCTGGAGCCGCGAGCAGGCGTCGGATGGCCGGACGCCGGCCCCGCTAGCGTCCGGCGGCGGCGCGACCGGCGGAGCTGGCGTGCGTTCGGCAGGCGGCGCAGGCCGGTCGAGCCGCGCGGCGGCGGAACGGCGCACCCGGCCCGGACAGGACCCCGGCGCGACGGGGACGGCGAAGCAACCGCCGGGGCGGGCCCGGGCCGCGGACTCGCCCCACGCCGACGGCCGCGCGGCCGGGAAACGGGCAAGGACGCCCCGGCTGGACGGCTCCGGACCGGCGCCGGCCTCCGAAACGGCGGCGCCGCCGAGGACCGCGCCCGCGCGCGGCGCCGCCGAGCACAAGCGGCGGCAGGTGGAGGCGCGCCGGCAACAGCGCAAGCTGGACGGGCTGCGCAGGCGCATCGCCGACCTGGAGAAGCGCATCGCCGAGCGCGAGGAAGCCGTCCGCAAGCTGGAAGCGGAGATGGCCGCCCCCGGCTTCTTCACGGACCAGTCCTCGGCCGACGAGGCGGTCAAGCGTCACCAGAAGCTGATGTGGGAGGTCGGCGACCTGATGAACGAGTGGGAGGCGCTCGAGCAGGAGGCCGCCGAGCAGACCGCCGCATCCTGATCCTCAAGCCCCATCCTGCAGCGGGTGGCCCGGGTAGCCAACGGGACACGCAACGATCTCGACACGACCTGACACACTCCCGGCAGGCGCTTCCGGGGTCCTGCTCCGACTCGAGCCCGTCACGCCCGCGGGTGCGTCCTACGGTAGATCTCGGTGATCTGCGCGGCGCTGACGTGGGTGTAGCGCTGCGTCGTCGTGATGCGGGCGTGGCCGAGCAGCTCCTGGATGGCGCGCAGGTCGGCGCCGCGCTCCAGCAGGTGGGTCGCGAAGGAGTGGCGCAGGGCGTGCGGGCTGATGCCGCGCTGTGCGCCGACCTGCGTGACGCAGCGCCGCACCATGCGCCCGACGCTGCGGCTCGACAGGCGTCCCCCGCGGTAGTTGACGAAGAGCGGGTCGCTCGTCCGGGGCGCCGGGCCGCCATCCGGGGTTGCCTCGCGATGCGCGCGCGACACGAGGCCGCGGCGCGCCGGCAGGTACTCGCGAATCGCGGCCGCCGCCGCCGGATTGAACGGCACGATGCGTTCCTTGCCCCCCTTGCCGAGGACGCGGACCATGCGGCCGGAGAGGTTCACGTCCTCCAGATCCAACCCGACGAGCTCGCCGAGGCGCAGGCCGGAGGCGTAGAAGAGCTCCAGGATGGCCCGGTCTCGCAGGCCGAGCGGGGTCGACGCATCCGGCGCGGCGAGCAGGGCGCCCACCTCGTCGACGGCCATGTGGGCCGGCATCCGGCGCTCCACCTTCGGCGGCGAGAGAAGCGTGCCCGGATCGTCCTCCAGCAGGCCCTCGCGGCGCAGGTAGCGCGCGAAGGTGCGCACCGCGGCGAGCTTGCGCGCGGACGACGACGACGCCTGCCGCCGTTCGTAGGTGTCCGCGAGGTAATCGCGCACGAGCCGGTGGCCGAGATCGGCGACCCGCGGCTCGCGGCCGAGGTGCGCGGCCGCGAACTCGAAGAACTGCGACAGGTCGCTCCCGTAGGCGCGCACGGTATGCCGCGAGAGGTTGCGGTTCAGGCGCAGGTGGTCGAGAAACGGTCGAAGCTGCTCGCGCATCGCCCCTGGTATCGGCCGCGGGCGGCTCCCTCGCCAGCATGCGCGCCTTCACCCGCCCTGAAAGCCTGCGCCGCAGGAACGCGCAGACGACGCAAGGCAGGACGCCCGCCGGCACGGATGGACCGGCCGGCAACGCGCCGAGACGTCACGGCGCGGCTCCCGTCCGCAGCGCCGCCGCGGTAGATGCCTCCGGGTCGCCGCCCCGCCACGCGGCCAGATCCGCCAACGCCCGCTCGGCCACCGCCCGCCGCCGCGCCTGCCGCCCGCGGGGCGTGCCCGCCACCACCGGGATCAGTCCAAAGGCGATGTTGGTCGGCTGGTAGTGGCTCGGGTCGGCGTGCGAGACGTAGTGGGCCAGCGCGCCCAGCGCGGTCGTGCGCGGCGGCGCCCGCGGCTCCTCGCCCACCGCGAGCGCGGCCGCGTTCAGCCCGGCGACGAGCCCGGACGCGGCCGACTCGACGTAGCCCTCGACGCCGGAGACCTGGCCGGCGATGAACAGGCCGGGGCGGGCCCGGGTCTGCCAGGTCGGCGCCAGCACGGTGGGCGCGTTGATGTAGGTGTTGCGGTGGATCATGCCGAGCCGGACGAACTCGGCCTGCTCGAGACCCGGAATCATCCGCAGCACGCGGCGCTGCGCCGGCCACCTCAGTTGCGTCTGGAAGCCGACCAGGCTGAAGTGGTCCGCCGCGAGATTGTCCTGCCGGAGTTGAACCACCGCGTAGGGCTGGCGTCCGGTGGCCGGGTCGGTGAGCCCGACCGGCTTCATCGGACCGAAACGCAGGGTGTCGACGCCGCGGTGGGCCATCACCTCGATCGGCAGACAGCCCTCGAAGAACGGCGTGCGGTCGAAATCGTGCAGCTCGGCCAGCTCCGCGGTCGTCAGCGCGGCATGGAACCGGTGATACTCCGCCGCGGTCATGGGGCAGTTCAGGTAGTCGCCGTCCTCCTCGCCCCCGGCGCCGCACGTGCGGCCGACCGCGACGTCCTGGTGGCGCTCCCGCCGGCCGCGCCGCGAGGCCCGGAAGACCCGGGCGCGATCTATCGAGTCGGCCAGCACGATGGGGCTGATCGCGTCGAAGAAGTAGAGCTGATCGCGACCGACCAGCGCGGTGAGCCCGGCCGCCAGGTCCGGCGAGGTCAACGGGCCCGTCGCCACGACGACCGGCGCGCGCGCCGACGCCTCCGGGATCCGCCGCACCTCCTCGCGATGGATCGTGACCAGCGGCTCGGCCTCGAGCGCCGTGGTGACGCCCGCGGCGAACCGCTCGCGGTCGACGGCCAGCGCGCCCCCGGCCGGCACGCGCGTCTCGTCGCCCACCCGCATCACCAGCGAGCCGAGCCGCCGCATCTCCTCCTTGAGCAGCCCGACCGCGTTCTCCAGGGCGTCGCCGCGGAACGAGTTGCTGCAGACCAGCTCCGCCAGCCGGTCCGTCCGGTGGACGGCGGTCGAGCGGACCGGACGCATCTCGTGCAACGACACGGGCACGCCCCGGCGCGCGGCCTGCCAGGCCGCCTCGCTGCCCGCCAGGCCGCCGCCTACGATCCGGATCATGGGAACCTCGGGCGCGCCCTCGCTCAGGCCACTTCCCGGCGGCCGCGGCCGCGCGCCGACGCCTTGGCGGTCTTTCTCGCGGGCTGCCGCGCCGCCGGCGGCTCGGGCTCGACCCAGCGCCCGTCCCGATAGACGGCGCGCCAGCGGGTCGCCTTGCCGTTCTCTTCCGACGTCACGTACTGCTCGCCCGCCTTGCGCGAGAAGCGGACGACGGCCGGGCGGCCCTCGGGATCGGTCTCCGGGGCCTCCAGCAGGTAGCGGTGCTTCGGATCCAGCTCCGCCGCGTGGGGCTTGAGCTCCGACACCGCGGGCGCGCGCGTCTCGCGGTTGCGGGGGAACCCGCTGGCGGCCAGGAACAGCCCGGCGGCGCCGTCGCGCAGCACGTAGTGATCGTCCACGGTTCGGCAGCGGAGCTCCGGCATCGGCACCGGATCGGCCTTCGGCGGCGCGGGCTCCCCGTTGCGCAGCACCTTGCGCGTGTTCTTGCACTCGGGGCTGGTGCAGCCGAAGAACTTGCCGAACCGCCCCGAGCGAAGCTGCATCTCGCTCCCGCACCGATCGCATTCGATGGTCCGTTCCGCGAGCGCGGCGGAGCGGAAGGCGCCCTCCTCGATCTCGTAGCCGGCGCACTGCGGGTTCTTGCCGCAGACATGGAGCTTCCGCCCCGTGTCGACGATGTAGCTGTCCATCGCCGTGCCGCAGACGGGGCAGCGGTGCTTGGCCCGCAGCGCCCGGCTCTCGCCCTCGTCGTCCCGGTCCGCGTCGGCGGCCTCGTCCGCAGAAGTCAGATCGACGGTCTGGGTGCAACGTTCCTTCGGCGGCAGCGAGTACCCCGAGCAGCCGAGAAAGACGCCGGTGCTGGCGGAGCGGATCTGCATCGGGCGGCCGCATGTGGCGCAGGCAACCCGGGTTTCCGTCGGTGCGTTGGGGCGCATGCCGTCGGGCCGGGCGGCAGCCGCGAGCTTCCGGGAGAAGCCGCCGTAGAACGTGTCGAGCACGTTGAGCCATTGCCGGTCGCCCGAAGCGATCTGATCGAGGTCCTGCTCCATGCCGGCGGTGAACGAGTAGTCCAGCAGGTCGGCGAAGCTCTCGACCAGGCGGTCGGTCACGATCTCGCCGATCTTCTCCGCGTAGAAGCGCCGTTTGTTCAGCGTGACGTAGCCCCGATCCTGAATCGTGGAGATGATCGAGGCATAGGTCGACGGGCGTCCGATGCCGCGCTTCTCCAGCTCGCGGACGAGACTCGCTTCGCTGTACCGCGGCGGCGGCTTGGTGAAGTGCTGCGCCGATTCGAGCCTGGCGCACGCGAGCCGTTCGCCCTGCTCGTAGCCCGGAACGTCGACGAGGTCGCCCTTGCGGGAGGCCGGCGGCAGCACGCGGGTGAATCCGTCGAAACGCAGAACGCGCCCGCGCACGCGCAGCTCGAAGGCCCCCGCTTCGACCGTCACGGTGGTGCTCATGTACTCGGCCGGGGTCATCTGACAGGCGATGAACTGGCGCCGGATCAGGTCGTAGAGACGACGGGCGTCGGCATCCGCGACGGCCAGCGCCTCGGGTTGCGCCGCGACGTCGGTCGGCCGGATCGCCTCGTGCGCCTCCTGCGCGCCGGCCTTGCTGGCGTAGGCGTTGGGCGTCTTCGGCAGGTAGCGCCCGCCGAACGCGGACTCGATATGAGCCCGCGCGCCGGCCACCGCCTCCCGCGAGAGGTTGGTGGAGTCGGTGCGCATGTAGGTGATGTGGCCGCCCTCGTACAGCCGCTGCGCCAGCGTCATCGTCTTGCGCACGCCGAAGCCGAGGCGGGTCGACGCCGCCTGCTGGAGCGTCGAGGTGATGAACGGCGCGCCCGGCCGCGTCGTGGTCGGCCTGCTCTCCACCCGCGCAACCGTGAACGCTTCCCGGCGCAGGCGGGCCAGCGCATCGTCCGCCTCGTTCTTGTTGCGCGGCCGGAAGGCCTTGCCGTCGGACCTGACGACCTGGAAACGGCAGGGATCCTCGCCTCCGTCCCGCGTCAGGTCGGCGAAGACCTCCCAGTACTCCTCCGGCTCGAAGGCGCGGATCTCGCGCTCGCGCTCCACGACGAGCCGCACCGCCACCGACTGCACGCGGCCGGCGGACAGCCCGCGGGCCACCTTGGCCCAGAGCAGCGGCGACACCTCGAAGCCGACCACCCGGTCGAGGAACCGCCGCGCCTGCTGCGCGTTCACCCGGTTCTGGTCGATCTCGCCGGGATTCTCGAAGGCGTCCTGAATGGCCCGCCGCGTGATCTCGTTGAACACCACGCGCCGGAAACGCGCCGGGTCTCCCCCGATCACTTCCTTCAGGTGCCAGGCGATGGCTTCCCCCTCGCGGTCGAGGTCGGTGGCGAGAAAGACCTGTCCGGACGCCCCCGCCAGCTTCTTGAGCTCGCCGACGACCTTCTCCTTGCCGGGCACGACCTCGTAGGTCGCGCGCCAGCCCCGGTCCGGATCGACGCCCATGCGCTGTACGAGCTGCCGCCGCGCCCGCACCTGCGGGTCGGCGGCACGCCCCCGCGTCCCTTTCCGGCCGCCCGCGGCCTGCTTGCCGCGTCCGCCCGACTGCCTGCCCTTGCCACCCGCCGGCAGGTCGCGGATATGGCCTACGCTCGACTTGACCAGGAAGTCCTTGCCCAGGTAGCGATTGATGGTGCGGGCTTTGGCCGGCGACTCGACGATAACCAGGGATCGGGCCATGGTCCTCCTGTTGGGGTCGAGGCTCGAACCGCCGTCGACCGGGCATTACGTTAGCATCCCCAAGCGCGACCGAACGAATCGACCGGGTCCGGCACGGGCGACGAGTCCCGCGATTTCCAGCTCCGTCAGCCGCAACAGAACCGTCGCACTGTCGAGGCCGCTCCACTCGATCAGGTCGTCGACAGCGCAAATCTCGCCGGGGTCCATGTGGCGCAGCAGGGGATCCTCCGCCTCCCGCGCCGTCCGCGGCACACCGGCGGCGGCCGGGTCCGGCGTCCCGCCGGGCGCGCCGACACCGATCGCCTCCAGGACGTCGCCCGCCGTTTCCACGATCGCGGCCCCGTCGCGGATCAAGGCATGCCCCCCGGCGCTGCGCCCGCTGAGAACGTTGCCGGGCACGGCCATCACCTCCCGGCCCTGCTCCGCCGCGCAGCGCGCGGTGATGAGCGAGCCGCTGCGGGCGCCGGCCTCGACGACCACCACGCCCCGCGCAAGTCCGCTGATCAGACGATTCCGCCGCGGAAAGTGATGGCGGAGCGGCGGCGTGCCCGGCGGGAACTCGCTCAGCACCACACCCGCACGCGCGATCGACGCCACGAGCGACGCGTGCTCGGCGGGATAGACGACGTCGACGCCCGAGCCGAGGACGGCGATCGTGGCCCCTTCGCCGGCGAGCACCCCCCGGTGCGCCGCTGCATCCACGCCGCGCGCGCACCCGCTCACCACCACGATACCGCAGCCGCCCAGCTCGGACGCCAGTCGCTCCGCGACGGCGACCGCGTACGGCGAGGCGTCGCGCGAGCCGACGATCGCCACCGCGGGCCTGGCGAGCACGCCTGCGTGCCCTTTCAGCCAGACCACCGGAGGAGGGTCGTCCAGCGTCAGTAGCCGGCGGGGATAGCGGGAATCGGACCAGCCGACCGGGTCGATGCCGCCGCCGGCGGCGGCGTCCAGCAGCCGGCGGGCGCGCGCCCGGCAGCGCCGGCCATCCTCGTGGAGGTGCGCCGGCAGGTCGCGAAAGCGGGTCGCCGCCGTTTGCAGGTCGACATCGCGCCGCTGGTCGTCGTCCCCGCCCGGCGGCGTCTCGAGCAGCGCCCGGCGCAATCGCTTCCGAACCAGGAACAGAGACAGCGCGACCTCTTCGACGAGTGTTTCCCTTGCCGCCATCGCGACCTCCGGAAGCAAGAATCGAACCAGGCTGCAGCGGGATCGATGCGGACTTGCGCCGGGCAGCGCGACGTGGCTATATTCGGTATGAGAAGCAGCTTTCGTCGGAGCGACACGTTGCCGGGCAGAACCGCCATCATCCTGGTCGTCACGCTGGTCGCCTCGATCGCGCCGGCCGCGGCCGCACCCGACTCCCGCGACGACGCAGAGGCGCAGGTGGAGTTCGGAATCTCCGTCGCGCAGGCGGGATTGTGGGACGAGGCCGAGTACCGCTGGAAGCGGGCCACGGAGATCGATCCCGACTACGCGGCGGCCTGGAACAACCTCGGCATCGCGTACGAGCAGAAGGGGATGTTCGACGAGGCGCTCGAAGCCTACGAGACCGCTCTCGATCTCGAGCCGGACAACCTCAACATCCAGCAGAACTACGATCTTTTCAGGGAAATCCATGACCGCGTTCTTCAAGGCGACCGTTAGCGCACTCCTGCTGCTGGGCGGGGCGGCCTGCTCGAGCTACTACGAGGTGCCGATCGAGACCCCGTTGCAGCCGAAGCTGGACGTGGGACGCTTCCAGCGCATTCTCGTCGCCGGCTTCGTGGCGGGCGGCACCGAGGACGTCGACACCAACCTCGAGACCGCGCGGCTGCTGCGGAGCCAGCTTCGCGCGGAGTCCCGGCTCGAGGTCATCGACGCCGAGGTCCTGGATCTGCTGGACATCGCCGACAGGCAGAACGGGGACTACGGCGAGAACGGCAACGGCAACGGCGGCGACCCGGACGCCGCGAACGGCGACGGCGGGCCGGACACGGAGGACCGCGGCGATCTCAGCGAGGAGGACCTGGAAGCCTTCGAGCACATCTTCGCCAACGTGAGCTACTGGCGCCAGCTCGGCGAGGAGCACCAGAATCCGCTCATCGTCACGGGCACCGTCCACTTCACGCCGCACCAGCGGTCGGGAATGGTCACCCGCGAGCGCGAGATCTACGACGAGTTCGGCCGGCGCATGGTGCAGCCGGTACGGGCGTACCGCGACCGCTCCGGCTTCGTGCTCAGCCCGACCTTCATCTTCATCGACGGCCGGAGCGGGATCACGCTCTATACCGAGCGCCACCGCGAGGAGGTGCTGTACGACATCTCCCACAACACGCCGGCGCTATCCTCGTACTTCGAGTTGATGGACCGCCTGCTGCCGTCGTTCCTCGGGGCGCTCGCCGACCAGAGCGTGCGCGGCACGCGCATCATGCTCAAGTAGCGCGGACCGGTCCCGGTGCGGCGTCCCGCACGACTTTACAGCCGGCGGCGCCGGTATTACGATCGCACGTTTGCGGTACGGCGGGGATTCACCCGCGGAGGTACGCGCGGGGACTCGGAAGGGGTCGAACGTGTTCGCGATTATCGAGAGCGGCGGCCGGCAGGTGCGCGTCGAGGAGAACGCGCTCGTGACCGTCGACCGCCTGCACAAGGAGGTCGGGGACGAGGTCGTTTTCGATCGCGTTCTGTTCGTAGCCGGCGACGGAGGCTTCGCGGCCGGCGCGCCGTACGTCCCCAGCGCCACGGTGACCGGGGTGGTGGACGCTCTGGACCGGGGACCGAAGATTCGGGTGTTCCGGAAGCGGCGGCGGAAGGCGTGGCGCCGGACCCTCGGGCACCGCACCGCGTTGACGCGGGTCCGCATCACCGGCATCAACGGCGCGTAGATTCAGAGGCAACCATGGCACACAAGAAGGGCCAGGGCAGCTCGCGCAACGGACGCGACAGCCAGGCGCAGCGCCTCGGCGTCAAGCGCTTCGACGGCAATCTCGTGCCGGGGGGCGCCATCCTCGTGCGCCAGCGGGGACGGCGGTTCCGACCCGGCCTCAACGTCGGCCTCGGCAAGGACGATACGTTGTTCGCCACCGCGGCGGGGCGGGTCCGCTTCGAGGATCACGGATCGAGGGGCCGCGTCATCAGTGTCCTGCCGCTCGAGGGATAGGGCGGCAGGGACGGCCCGCTGACCGTTCTTCCAGCCATCAGCCAGCCCGTATGTTCGTCGACGAAGTCGACCTGCATGTGGCGGCCGGAGACGGCGGCAACGGGTGCGTCAGCTTCCGCCGCGAGAAGTTCGTGCCGCGGGGCGGACCCGACGGCGGCGACGGGGGTCGCGGCGGTTCCGTCTACCTGCGAGCCACCACGCACCTGAACACGCTGGTCAAGTTCACCTACCATCCGCTCTGCCGCGCCAGGCGCGGCGGCCACGGCGAAGGCGCGAACCGCACGGGTCGCGCGGGTCACGACCTGTACCTGGACGTGCCGGTCGGCACCGTGGTCTACGGGGCGGACCACGACGAAGGCCTCGAGAAGCTGGCCGACCTGGCCGAGAACGGGCAATCCTGGCTGGCCGCGCGGGGCGGTGACGGCGGGCGCGGCAACCGGCGTTTCACCACGTCGACCAACCGCGCGCCGCGGCGCTTCGAACCGGGACACCCCGGCGAGACCCGTACCTTCCGGCTGCGGCTCAAGCTGCTGGCCGACGTCGGCCTCGTCGGCTACCCCAACGCCGGCAAGTCGACGCTGATCGCCCGGGTGTCGGCGGCGCGCCCGAAGATCGCGGACTACCCGTTCACGACGCTGTCTCCCAACCTGGGCGTCGTCCGCCTCGACGACGAGCGCAGCTTCGTGCTCGCGGACGTGCCGGGGCTCATCGCCGGCGCCCACGAGGGGCACGGGCTGGGCCATCGCTTCCTGAGTCACCTGGAACGCACGAAGGTCCTGGTCCATGTCGTCGACGTGTCGTCGGCCAGCGGCCGCAATCCGGTGAACGATTTCGACACGATCTGCACCGAGCTGGCCCGTTTCCGGGGCGCCGACGGCCTGCCGGCCGGCGGCGTCGCCGGGCTGTCGGGCAAGCCGCAGATCGCCGCCGCCAACAAGATGGACGCCGTCGACGAGCCCGAGCGCCTCGAGGGCCTGCGGCGGCACCTCGCGGCGCGCTCGGTGCCTCTCTACACCGTCTCGGCGGTGACCGGACACGGACTGCCGGCTCTCCTCGAGGCCATGTGGGCGGCGGTGCGAGAGCGCTCGGCCGATGAACCCGGTCGACCGCCGCAGGAGACGGCGTGACGAGCGGCGGGTCCCGCATCGGCATGCTCGGCGGCACGTTCGACCCGGTGCACTACGGCCATCTGGACGCCGCGGACGCCGCGCGGCGGTCCCTCGCGCTCGCCGAGGTGGTGCTGGTGCCCTCACGCGTGCCGCCGCACAAGGCGTCGCCGACCCGCACCTCGGGATACCACCGCTTCGCGATGGCGGCGCTCGCGGCGGCCGAGCACCCGGGTCTGCGCGTCAGCGACCTGGAGCTGCGGTCGACCGAGCCGTCGTACACGTCGCTGACGCTGCGGCAGCTCGCACGAGTCGGGTACGCGCCGTCGCAACTCTTCTTCATCCTCGGCAGCGACGCGTTCGCAGAAATCGCACACTGGCACGACTTCCCGGGGATACTGGATCGCAGCCACTTCGCCGTCGTCGCGCGAGCCGGAAGATCCCTGGCGGATCTGCGCGGCCGGCTGCCGGGGCTGGCGGCTCGGATGCGGGGTCCCGAGGCCGGCCCGGATGCCGGCGCCGAGGCCGGCTCCACGTCTATCTGGCTCGTCGATGCGAAGACCCGCGACGTGTCGTCCTCGAGCATCCGGCGCCGCCTGGCTGCTTCGGAGCCGACCGGCGACCTGCTGCCGGACGTCGTCGCCGCCTACATCTCCCGGCATCGACTCTACGACGCCACCCCGCGTGGCCGGTTGTTTGCATGACTACCAACGTGCTCGATCTCCCGGAGCCTCTCCCGCAGATCATCGACGCGATGGAGGACAAGAAGGCGCTCGACGTCGTCGTGCTGGATCTGCGCCGCAGCGGCGCCTTCACCGACTACTTCGTGGTCTGCTCCGGCCGCAGCACGCGGCAGGTCCAGGCCATTGCCGATGCGGTCGGCCAGCGGCTGCGCGCGGTAGATGCGCGGCCGACCCACGTGGAGGGGTACGACCACGCCGAGTGGGTGCTGATGGACTGCTTCGACGTGATCGTCCACATCTTCACGCGGGACACGCGGGAGATCTACGACCTGGAACGCCTGTGGGGCAGCGCGACCCGTATCGAGATCCCAGCCCCGGGCGAAGATCGACCGGCCGGCGGCGAATAGCCGTTCGCCACGAAGCCAGGTGAGGAATGCGCGCGCTGGACGCGATCCTGGCGGTCGTCTGGGCGCCGCGTTGCGCGGCGTGCGACGATCCGCTCGACGCCCCGACCCGGGGAGTCGTCTGCGGGGCCTGCTGGCGCCGGCTCCCCGCGATCGCGGCGCCGGTCTGCGACCGTTGCGGCGTGCCGGTGGCGATGAGGGACACCCGGGCGGGCGCGCGGTGCGCCGAGTGCCGCAGAACCGGCGGTCCGCCGACCGCGCGCAGGGCCGTCGGGGTGCACGCCGGCACGCTGCGGGCCATCGTCCACGCGTTCAAGTACGACGGGCGGCGATCGCTCGCACGGCCTCTCGCGCAACGCATGCGGGACGCGGGCGGCGACTGGCTGCACGGCGCCGACGTCGCGGTCCCGGTGCCGCTCCATGCCTTCAGGCGGTGGCGGCGGGGATTCAACCAGGCGGCCGACCTCGCGGCGCACCTCGGGGTACCGGTCGTACACGCGCTACGGCGCACGCGCCACACCGGCCGGCAGGTCGAGCTGTCGCGGGCGGCACGGCTGGAGGCGCTCGGCGGCGCGTTCGCCCTCGCGCGCCGCAACGGCCGGCACGCGGCCGCCGCGGCAGTCCGCGGCCGCTCCGTCGTGCTCGTCGACGACGTGATCACGACCGGTGCGACGGTGGACGCCTGCGCCGCGGTGCTCCGCAAGGCGGGGGCGCGGCAGGTGCGGGCGCTCAGCGCAGCTCTGGCAGTCGCGGCTCGATCGCAGCCGCCATTTCCGCGGCCACGACATCCGGCGCCTGTTCGGCGTCGATGCGCACCCAGTCCGGCCGGGCGGCCTGACGCAGGTAGCTCTCCCGCACCCGCGTGAGCAACGCGAGATCGCGTTCGTACTGATCGCGGCCGGTCTGCTTGCGGGCCGCGGTCGCGTCCGGCGCGGCATCGAGCAGGATGGTCAGCTCCGGCTGCGGAAGGGCCCCCTGGATAGAGGCCAGCCAGCCGGGATCGAGCCCCTGCCCTTCACCGTAGGCGATCCCGGACGCGATGTAACGGTCGAACAGCACGATCAGGCCGGCGGCGTGCCAGCGCTCGATGTCCGCCTTGCGCTCGAAGCGGTTCGCGACGTACAGCAACTGCATCGCTTCCGGACCGTAGTCCCGCTCGCCCTGCAGCGCCCTGGCGATCTCCTCGCCCAGGAAGCTGTCGTAGTCCGGGAAAGAGACGACCCGCGACTTGTACCCGGAGGCGCGGAGCCGATCCCGCAGGTGCTGCGCCTGTGTCGTCTTGCCGGTCTGGTCCAGCCCTTCAACCGCCACCAGCATCGTATTCGCCTCGCTCCCTCGGCGGCTCCGGTCCGCCTCGCACGGTCACGACTCGCAGGCCAGCAGGTCTTCCACCGTCTGGCGACGGCGGATCATCCGCCAGGCGCCGCCCTCCACCAGCGCTTCGGCCGGCAGGGCGCGGCGGTTGTAGTTCGATGCCATCGCCGACCCGTAGGCCCCCGCGTCGCGCACCAGGAACAGATCGCCGACCTCCGGCAGCGGCATCGACTGCCCGAGCCGGATCACGTCGGTCGTCTCGCAGATCGGCCCCACCACGTCGCACGTGACGTCCGGCCCGGCGCGCTCGGTCAGCCGCTCCAGACGGTGTTCGGCGCCGTAGAGAGCCGGCCGCAGAAGCTCGCTCATGCCGGCATCGAGCACCACGAAGTAGCGTCCGGCGCGCCGGGGCTTCACGTCCACCACCGTGGCGACGAGCGCACCGGCCGGCCCGACGATCCAGCGGCCCGGCTCGACGAGCAGCGTCAGCCCCGTCGGCGCCACCGCCTCCACGAGCGTCCCGGCGTACTCGGCGACGTCGAGCGCCGGACTCCCATCGTACGAGATCCCGAGCCCGCCGCCGAGATCGACGTGCTCGAGCGCGACGCCCGCGTCACGCAGGTCCCGCGCGAAGCGCGCCATCGTCGAGGCGGTCCTCGCCACCGCGTCCAGGGACGTCAACTGCGATCCCACGTGCGCATGCACGCCGACGAGCGCGAGTCCGGGACGGCCCGCCGCATCGCGGCACACGGCGCCCGCGTCCTCGATCGGCACCCCGAACTTGTGCTCCGGACCGCCGGTCACGATGCCGGGATGACTGTCGGCCTCGATGCCGGGATTGATCCGCACGGCCACCCGCGCCCGCACGCCGCGCGCGGTCGCGATTCGATCGATGCGGTCCACCTCGCCGGCCGATTCGGCGTTGATCGCGCCCACGCCGATGCACACCGCCTCTTCGAGCTCGGCCGCGGTCTTGCCGACGCCGGTGAAGACGATGTCCCGGGGATCGACGCCGGCCCGCCGCGCCACCGCCATCTCGCCGCCCGAGTTGGCGTCCACGGCGCTGCCCGCCGAGTGCAGCAGGCGCACGATGCCAAGCGTCGAGTTCGCCTTCAGCGCGTAGTGCACGCGATGGGGATACGCGCCGAGCGCGGCGTCCAGCGCGCGGTAGCGGTCGACGATGAGGGCCGCGCTGTAGACGTACAGGGGCGTCCCCTCGGCAGCCGCCAGGGCCGCCGGACTCACCCCGTCGCAGGTCACCGGGTGCGGCGAGAACGTGAATCCGGCCATGGGGAATCGTGACGACGCACGGCGCGGCGCATTGTACGCGGGGCCGGCGGCCCTGTCGAACCGGGCGGTTCGGACGGCGGCGATTTGACCCGCCACGGGCGCCCGCGCGAAACTTACGGCTTGTGCCCACCGATCCGCTGTCCGGCCCGGCCGACTCCACCGACGCCCTCATCGAGGCCTGCCTGCGGGGAGACCAGACGGCGTGGGACGCCATCGTCCGCCGCTACCGCCGGAAGGTGTTCAACGTCGCGTACACGTTCGTGGGCCGCCACGACGAGGCCGAGGATCTGACGCAGGACATCTTTCTGAAGGTCTTCAAGGCGCTCGGCACGTTCGACCGCCGGGCCAACTTCACCACGTGGATCATCAGCGTCAGCCGCAACCTCTGCATCGATCACTACAGGCGCGTGCGAAAGGAACGCGAGGTCGTCGATCACCGCGTGGACGCGAGCGAGCTGACACCGGTGTCCGGAGGCCTCGACGCGTTCGCACGACTCGATCGCTTCGACCGGCGGGCGTTGCTGCGCGAGGCGCTGGCGGCGCTGCCGGAAACGCTCCGGGAAGCGGTGGCGTTGCGCGATCTGCAGGAACTGTCCTATCAGGAAATCGCCAGGCAACTCGATCTTCCGGACGGCACGGTGAAGTCTCGAATCAACCGGGGACGCCACGAGCTGGCGCGCCAGGTGCTGCGGATCGAGAAGGCGCAGCGCGCGGCCAACAGCCGGCGTGCGGGAGCGGCGGCGGTCACCCCTTGAGCGGAGCAACGGGAATGAACTTGTCAAGCGAGCGCGTCGGCAGAGCGGTTCTCGTCCGGGTGGGCGAGGCCAAACTGACGTACCAGATCCTCTCCAAGTTCGCGGACGCGGTGACGAAGCTGTTCGCGGCCGGCGAGAAGCGCGTGATCATCGATCTGTCGCGGGTCGTGTACGTCGACAGCGCGACGATCGGCTGCCTGATGGACCTGTACCGCCAGGCCGACAAGCTCGGCGGCGCAATCAAGCTGGCAGGCGTGCAGAAGCGCGTCGAAACGATGCTGACCATGACGGGCGCGCACAATTTCATCGAGCTGCACGCGGACGAGGCCGGCGCCGCCAGCAGCTTTGGGGAATGAGACATGCGCACGATCAAGACGACCTCGGGCACCGAAATCGGTCTGGACGGCGACCTGCTGGCGGTGCTCGAGACGCTGTATCGCGAACTCCATTCCCGTCACGGGCTCGACTACAGCTTCGAGGACACCATGCGCGAGATCCGGCACCTCATCGGCCAGATGGCGGAGACGGACCGCGAGACCTACCTGCTCGAGAGCCTCTTCCTGAACTCGGTGACCTACGAGAACGAGAAGCTGGGCGCCTACGTCCGCAAGCTCACGTCGGATGCGGGGCCGCCGGCCGCGCACACGGCCGACCGTCCCTGACCGACCGCGACACTCCGAACCGGAAAAGGGCGAGCGCGCCGCGACGGCGCGTCAGCGCGCCGCGACGGCGCGTCAGCGCGCCGCGACGGCGCCGGGACTGACCGCGGGGACGGCTTCCTCGGATGGCCCGGGCTGGAATTCGACGAGACGCCACGCCTCGGTCTCCTCCAGTATCTTCCGGGCGAAACCGGCGTGGAGCGCGTGTCCGCCCCGGTGGGCGACCACGTGCCCGATGATCGGATAGCCGACGAGCGCCAGATCGCCGATCACGTCGAGAATCTTGTGGCGGACGAACTCGTCCTCGAAGCGCAGCGTGTTGTTCAGGAAGCCGGTCTCGCCGAGCACGATGGCGTTGTCGAGCGAGCCGCCGAGCGCGAGCCCCTTCTTGCGCAACTGCTCGACCTCCTTCAGGAAACCGAACGTGCGCGCGGGCGCAATCTCCTCCTGGAACGTCTCCTCCGTCACGTGCTGGGTCCGCGACTGGTGCCGCAGCAGCGGATGATCGAAGCTGATGCTGTAGGTGACCTTGAAGTGATCGGAGGCGTAGACGGCAATCCGCTTGTTGCCGTTGGAGAGCGCAATGGGGCGGACGATCTTGAGGAATCGCCGGGGCGCCTTGAGCTCGCGCACGCCGGCCTCGTGCACGAGGTAGACGAAGGATGCGGCGCTGCCGTCCATGATCGGCACTTCCGCCTGGTCCAGCTCGACGCTCACGTTGTCGATCCCGAGACCGACGAGCGCCGCCAGCAGATGCTCCACCGTGCCGACCGACGCCGCGTCCTGCGCCAGACCGGTGGCGTAGCTGATGCCGGCTATCCGGTCCGCCACCGCGGGTACTTCCAGGCCGTCGAGGTCGAGACGCTTGAAGCGGATGCCGTGATCGGGGGGGGCGGGCTTGAGTCGAAGGGTCACCTTCCGCCCCGAGTGGAGCCCGATACCGGTGCACGAAACCGACCGCCTAAGAGTCCGCTGGGTCGTCATTCCGGGCGACTGTGAGCCTCCCGCAACGCCTCGGTTCGGTAGTGCCTGGCCGGCCATTCGAAGCCGGCGACCCCGGCGGTGCCCGACCGACCGATTGCCATCGGCCGACTCACAGATGGGCTCTTATACCACACATGACCACCGCCGGCTAGCATCTTCTGGGACTATCGGGTGCCGCTGCCTTAGACTTTAGCGGAAGTCGACCACCGGATACCAGTCGCGCCCTTCCCGCCTCCCGGATCCGGTCTCCCGCTCGAAGCGAGGACGGCCGCCAGCCGGATCAGCATCCGAGCAGCGGCCGGAGAAACGCGCCCGTCTCGGAAGCGTCGTGCGCCGCCACCTCCTCCGGCGTGCCCTGAGCGACGATGCGCCCGCCGGCGTCGCCGCCCCCCGGGCCGAGGTCCAGAACGTGGTCGGCGGTCTTGATGACGTCGAGGTGGTGCTCGATCACCACCACCGTGTTGCCCTGCCCCACGAGGAGATGCAGCACGTCGAGCAGGCGCCGCGTGTCTTCGAGGTGCAGCCCCGTCGTCGGCTCGTCCAGGATGTAGAGCGTCCGGCCGGTGCTCCGGCGCGACAGCTCCTTGGCCAGCTTCACCCGTTGCGCCTCGCCGCCGCTGAGCGTCGTGGCCGACTGCCCCAGCGTCACGTAGCCGAGGCCGACGTCCCGCAGCGAACGCAGCTTCGCGGCGACCGACGGCACGTTCTCCAGCAGCGGAACGGCCTGATCCACCGTCAGCGCCAGCATGTCGGCGATGGAGACGCCGTGGTACCTGACCTCCAGGGTCTCCCGGTTGTAGCGGCGTCCCTTGCACTGCTCGCACGTCACGTACACGTCCGGAAGAAAGTGCATCTCGATGGCGATCACTCCATCGCCCTGACAGGTCTCGCATCGCCCGCCCTTGACGTTGAACGAGAACCGTCCCGGCCGATAACCGCGGGCGCGCGACTCGGGAAGCATGGCGTAGAGCTCGCGGATGAACGTGAACAGCCCCGTGTAGGTGGCGGGGTTGGACCGCGGCGTGCGCCCGATCGGCGACTGATCGATCTGAATCACCTTGTCGATGGACTCGATGCCGTCGACCGCCGTGTGCGGGCCGGGATCGTCGCTCGCCCGGTAGAGGGCCCGCGCCAGCGTGCGATAGAGGATGTCGTTGACCAGCGTGGACTTGCCCGACCCGCTGACCCCGGTGACGGCGGTCAGCAGTCCCAGCGGCACCGCGGCGTCGATGTTCTTCAGATTGTTCGCCCGGGCGCCGCGGATCCGCAGTTCGCCGCCGATCGCGCGACGACGGGTCGCCGGCACCGGGATCGTCCGCTCGCCGCTCAGGTACAACGCCGTGAGCGATTCCCCGCCCGCCGTCTCCAGGACGCCGGACGGCCCCTGGAAGATCACGCGCCCCCCGTGCTCCCCCGCGCCCGGCCCGAGGTCCACCACGTAGTCCGCCGCGCGAATGGTCTCCTCGTCGTGCTCGACGACCACCACCGTGTTGCCCAGATCGCGGAGGCGCTCGAGCGTCGCCAGCAGCAACTGGTTGTCGCGCTGGTGCAGCCCGATCGACGGTTCGTCGAGCACGTACAGGACCCCGGTCAGGTTGGCCCCCACCTGCGTGGCGAGCCGGATGCGCTGCGTCTCGCCCCCCGACAGCGTCGTCGCGCTCCGCGCCAGGGTCAGATAGCCGACGCCCACGTCGCACAGGAACCGCATCCGGTCGCGGATCTCGCGGAGGACACGCTCCGCCACCGGCGACTCCCGGTCGCTCAGCTCGAGCCCGTCGATCATCGCCAGCGCATCCGCCACGGACACGTCGACGTAGTCCGCCATCGCGCGGCCCTTCACCCGTACCGCGCAACTCTCGGGCCGCAGCCGCCGGCCGCCGCACGCCGGGCACGGCTGCAGGGTCCGGTAGCTCTCCAGCGCCTCCTGCTGCGACCAGGCTCCCTCGTCGTAGCGGCGCCGCAGGTTGGGGATGATGCCTTCGAAGTCCTTGCCGAACGGATCGACCCGACCGGGTCCGGCACGCCGTCCCCGGGCGGACGCGGCCGCGCGGGGAGGCGCTGCGCCGCCGTTCGGGCCGAAGAGCAACAGGTCGCGGTGGCGCCGCGGCAGCTTGCCGAACGGCACGTCGAGCTCGATGCCGAAGCAGCGCGACAAGCGCGACAGCGCCCGCTTCACGAGCTGGCGGTCGCCGGCCGCCCAGGCCTCGATGGCGCCCGCGGACAGCGTGACCGTTTCGTCGGGCACGATCCGGGCGGGATCGAAGTCCTCCACCGCGCCGAGCCCGTGGCAGGCGGGACACGCACCGTGCGGCGAGTTGAAGGAGAAGGCGCGCGGCGTCATCTCGGGGACGTTGATTCCGCAGTCGACGCAGGCCATCCGGCGCGAGAACAGCCTGTCGCCGCCGCCCAGCGTGTTGATGATGACGACGTCGTCGGCGAGGGTCAGTGCGTACTCGATGGACTCGGTGAGGCGCCGTTCGGCGCCGCGGCGCACGACGAGTCGGTCCACCACGACTTCGATCCAGTGGTTGCGCCGCCGATCCAGGCGGGTCTCGTCCTCGACGGCGCGCACCTCCCCGTCGATCCGGACGCGCGTCAGTCCGCGTTCCCGGATGGCGGCCAGCTCCTTCTTGAACTCGCCCTTGCGGCCGCGCACGATGGGCGCGAGGACGTTGACCCGCTCGGCCGCGGGCTCGGCCATGACGGTCTCGACGATGCGCTCCACCGATTGCGACGTGATCACTCGCCCGCACGACGGACAGTGCGGCACCCCGATATTGGCGAACAGCAGGCGGAGATAGTCGTAGATCTCGGTGACGGTCCCCACCGTCGACCGCGGATTCGACCCGGTGGTGCGCTGCTCGATCGAGATGGCGGGCGACAGGCCGTCGATCTGATCGACGTCCGGCTTTTCGACCTGCTCCAGGAACTGGCGGGCGTAGGCGGACAGCGACTCGACGTAGCGCCGCTGCCCTTCGGCGTAGAGGGTGTCGAACGCCAGCGACGACTTGCCCGAACCGGACAGGCCGGTCACGACGACCAGCCGGTTGCGCGGAATCCGGACGTCGATGTCCTTCAGATTGTGAACGCGGGCCCCGCGGATGTCGATCCAGTCGTGCGGCATGGCATCGTGAGCCCCCTTCGACGGAAACCCAAACCCGTCATGCTAGCACGCTCAGGGAAGGCCCGGTTGCCCTATCGCCACGGCGCCGGGATCGAGTCGATACGCCGTGTCTCCGGACGCCACCACGACGCCGCCCGAGGGGTCGAAGGCAACGCCGACGAGACTCGTCGCAGCCAGCACCAGCGTGCGCGTCCCGTCGCCGTCGATCCGGTAGAGGCCGCTGGCGCCCGCGAGCGCTTCGACCACGTGGAGCACGCCCTGCGCGTCGAATGCGAGTCCCTGCGGCCGGCCGAAGCCCGACGAGACCGTCGCCACCGCGCCCGTGCGCTCGATGCGATAGACGCGATCGCAGGTCGCGAGCGTCGGGGCGGAGACGTACAGGCCGTCGTCGTGCCCCCAGGCGAGGTGAAAGGCGGCGACGCTGGGCGGAAGCGTCGCGAACGGCGTGGCCCGGCCGGTGGTCGCCACCCTGAAGACCGTACCGGACCGGTCGCCGACGTAGAGCGTCCCGTCGGGACTGAAGGCCATTCCGCACGTCACGCCGAGGTCGCTCGCGAACACGTCGTACGAACCGTCCTCGGCGATGCGGTAGACGGAACCCTCGGAGCGGCTCGACACGTGCAGTCTGCCGTCCGGCGAGAGGGCCATCGAGGTCGCGTTGACGATGCCGGTGACGAACGGCTCGCGGTAGCCGTCGGAGCGGACCCGGAAGATCGACACGGGCGACCGCTCTCCCCGGGGCCCGCTGTAGGTGACGAACAGGGTCCCGTCGCCGTCGATGACGGGATTGTCCACCTGGTGCACGCCGGTCGCCACCGCACGCCCCACCTCGAGGAACGCGGTCGCGCCGGACGCCCCGCCGACCCGAACCGGGGTCCGTCCCCCGTCGAGCCCCGCCGGCACGGTGACCGAGACGGAACGCGGCGAGGCGGCGACGACGCGCGCGGGCGACGCGCCGATCCGGACCTCGGGGAGGAGAGCCTCCCCGTCCCCGGATCCCAGGCCTTCCCCGCGAATGGTGATCCGTCCGCCCTCGACCGCCCACGGCGGCTGCACGGCGGTGATGCGTGGTTCGGGCACCCGTTCAGTACCCGCGGCGGAGAACGGTGGAGGCTGATGGGACCCGCTGCATCACGTCCGGTCGAGCTCGACGTTCCAGTACAGATAGTCGCGCCAGCTCGCCGGCGCTTCGCGCAGCCCGAAGGTGATGCGTACGACCGGCGACCGGGTGGGACGACAGGGCTGCCGGATGACGCGCATCCCGGCCTGGGCCGGCGTGCGCCCGCCCTTTCTGCGGTTGCACGGGATGCAGGCCGTCACGATGTTCTCCCAGTCCTTGCGCCCGCCCTGCGAGACGGGCACGACGTGATCGAAGGTCAGCTCCGCGACCGGGAACTCCCACCCGCAGTACTGGCATCGGTGCCCGTCCCTGGCGTAGATGTTGGCGCGCGAGAACGGCACGTCGTCCAGCCGCCGGCTGATCGTAATGTAGCGCAGGAGGCGAATCACGGAGGGCAGCCGAAAGGTGACCGACACCGAGCGGATCTCGCGGTCGTACTCGGAAACGACCTCCACCTTGCCCTGACACAGCAGGGTCATCGCCTTGCGCCAGTCGACCACCTTCAGCGGCTCGTACGTCGCGTTCAGCAGCAAGGTCTGCTCCACGGCCCCCCCCGGAATGCTGCGCCATTCTCGCCGACGCCCAACCCGGTGTCAACCGAATCGCCATGTAACACGTTGCGCACACGAGAGTTACCTCACCGGACGCGCAGTGCCGTCAAGCGCCGGGCCGGACGACCTTGACGACGTCCCCGGGCAACGGCTGCTCGTTCACCGGATAGCCGTTCATGATCGCGAGGGTGGCGGCCGAGACAATCTCGTCTCCGACCCGCTGCGCGATGCGCTGCCACGTGTCCCCGTCCTGCACGTGGTAGAGGGCGAGCCGATTGGGCCGGATCCGCTCCGCCTCGTCGCGGCTGATCTGCCGAAAGGAATGAATGCTGTCGTGCGCGTCGCGCTCGATGCGCCGGAAACCGTCCGCGTCGGCGAAGGCGCCGAACAGGTACACCGAAGAGCCGGAACGTATGAACGCGACCCGCGCGATCATGGGGCCCACCCCGCGGACGTCCTGCGTGTAGGTGCCGATGTAGGCGTCGAGGCCGTTGATCCGGGTCGTCGTCGCCTGCACCTCGACGAAGCCGGCGCCGCGCATCTCGCGCTCGGCGATCCGCTGGAGGTCGTGGCCCGTTTCCTGCGCGATCTGCAGCAGCATGTACCGCTCCTGCCCGGGCTCGCGCGCGATGACCATCTCGGCGCCGTTGTGCACCTCCCAGCCGGGGGGGAACGCGAGCGCGAAGCGGAGGGCCGGGTGCAGGAACTCCCGGCCGCGGACGACGCCCTGCTCGGGGTTGTCGCCATGGACGATGCCGTCCACGCGGGCCAGGTACCCCGCGCGGTCGACGCGCAGCGCGGACAGGTCGCTCGTGTCCGCAAGCAGGGTCTCGACGGTGCCGGCGACGCCGGCGACGCGGTCGGCCGGCTCCGGATGGGTGGCGAGCCAGTTGGGGGTCCCTCGGCGGTCGGTCGTGTCCGCGATACGCCCCAGCGTCGTCAGCATGTCTCCGACGCCGTGCGGGTCCCAGCCGGAGGCGACGGCGTACTCGGCCCCGAGACGATCCGCCTGCCGTTCGTCGTCGCGCCCGAATTTCAGGAACAGCAACCCCAGTCCCTGCCCCGCGGCGTCGCCGACTCCGGGTGCTCCGTACCGGGGACGCATGGCCGGAACGAAGATCTGACCGAGCAGCAGCCCCATCTGGGCCCCGGCGGCGCGGCTGTACGCCTGCACCGAGTGGCGGGCCGTCACGTGGCCGATCTCGTGGCCGAGCACGCCGGCCAGCTCCGCCTCGTCGTTCAGGTACGCCAGCAGGCCGCGCGTCAGATAGATGTAGCCGCCCGGCACGGCGAAGGCGTTCACGACCGGCGAATCGATCACCGCGAACTGCCACGGCAGATCCGGGCGATGCGATACCGCGGCCAGCTCGTTGCCCACCCTCGCGATGTACTCCTGCAGCGCCGCATCTTCATAGACGCCCATCTCGCTGCGGATCTGCGCGTCGGCGGACCGGCCCAGATCGGCTTCCTGCGACTCGCTCATGAAGACCAGCTCGCGGCTCCCGGTGACCGGGTTCTTGGCGCAGGCCGCGGCCACTCCCGCGAGCAGAACCGCGGCGAGCAGCCGTCCGACGCGTGACTGAAGCAGATAAGCCATGCCGTCCACCTCCGCGAGGCGTGGAAATCGGGAGCCGTGCGCGAGCTCCGGACCGCGCACCGTCCTTCGCACCAGCGTACCACGGGCGGCCGGGACCCGGTGGCGGACCGTGGCGCCGGGATCAGGCCACCGGCACGCGCAGGTGGTCCAGGGCCCGGCGGATCTCCCCGGTCGCGCCCTCGCTCACAGGGCGGAGCGGGGGGCAGGGATCGCCGCCGGTGAAACCGAGCAGCGAGACGGCCGCCTTGAGACCCGGCACGCCGTACCTCGACGTCACCAGGCCCGCGAGCGGCGTCAGGCGACGCTGGAGATCGCGCGCCTCTTCGAGACGGCCGTCACGGACCAGGTCGTACAGGTCGACGCACAGGTCGGGCACGACCGAGGCGAGAGCCAGAATCCCGCCGGCCGCGCCCACCAGCAAGCTGGCGTAGAACACCGGCGCCGACCCCGCCATGACCGCGAAATCGTCCGGCGTGCCGTCGATGAGCGCGGTCAGGAACCTGAGATCGCTCCCCGACTCCTTCAGACCGATGATGTTCGGGTGCTCGGCCAGCCTCGTCACGGCGTCCACGCCGAGCGTGACGCCGGTCAGCGCCGTGTAGTTGTAGAGCACCACCGGAACCGGCGACGCATCCGCCACCGCCGTGTAGTGCGCCACGAACGCGTCGGACGTCAGCAGGGGCTTGAAGTACGAAGGGGTCCGAACCAGCACCGCGTCGGCCCCCAGGTCGGCCGCGCGCCGCGAGGCGCCGATGGCGGCGGCGGTCGACTCGCGTCCGGTGCCGGCGAGGCAGAGGCGCCCGCTCGGCACGGCGTCGCGCGCGGCCGCGATCGCCGCGTCCGATTCGGCTTCGTCGATCAGGGGCGCCTCGCCGTTCGAGCCGAGCACCACGACGCCGCGGATGCGGGTCGCCATCCAGCGCTCCACGTTCGACGCCATCGCCGCGACGTCGACCCGGCCGTCCTTGAAGGGGGTGGGAATGGGCGGAAACACACCATCTATATGCACGGGTGGTGTTGTAGCCGCGCCGCCGGACCGTGTCAAGCACGGGGTCGCGCGCGACCGCAGGTCGCGCAGTCAGCGCAGGATGTCGAACAGGTAGCTGTACTTCACCGTCAGGCTGCGGCCGGATCGGATGATGAAGTCGCCGCGCTCGAGACCCAGCGGCTGGATGTCGTTGTACACGACGAACAGCCCGGTGTTGGCGTCCGACAGCAGGCCGAACCGCAGGTTCGACGACCAGAGATTGGCCCGGTCGTTGTACTGCACGAGCGCCTGGAAGAACATGCGGGTGGAGAACGAATAGGACGTCCGCAGGCGGATCAGGTTGGTCGTGAAGTGCCCGAGCGGCAGGTCCAGGTCGTTGTAGCTCCACTCGAGCATCGCGTTGAACGTCTCGCCGGCGCGCGCCGCGATCGACGGGGTGATGGTGACGCGCTGGCCGCCGAACAGGCCGCCGACGATGGCGTTGAAGTTGCCGCTCACCGGCGCGCCGAGGTTCGTGTTCCCGGCGATCTGCGCCTCGCTGTGATCGTACCGCCCGGGCGGCACGATGACCCCCGGGAAGATCTCGAACGGCTCGAAGACTCCCTCCCGGGTGACGTTCACGCCGGTGTGGATCTCGTAGCCGTTGCGCCACTCGATGTGGTTGTCGATGTGCGTGAACTGCGTCTCCTGCAAACCGGTGTGGAAGTCGAAGATGGTGAAGTGGGAGATGTGGGGGCGGAACTCGTGGACGCCCCAGAAGTCCTCGGGCCGCAGGGTGGAGAACACGCTGGTGTTCATCCGGCGGTAGCTCCGCCGGGCGAGGAACCCGACCTCCGGGTTGAAGTCGGGCGCGACCTCCGTATAGCCGAGACTCAGACGCAGGGCCTGCGACTGGTGCTGCGCGCTGAAGGCGTAGGCGTGGTTGTCGTCCCCAGGCCGCCCGGGGCTGTCGGTCTGCGAGACGAATCCGGAGAGGGTGCCGCCCTCGCCGATGCCCCAGCGCCCGTCGAGCGCGTAGGCCCGGTTGTAGTCCTGGTCCCCCGCCAGCGCCCCGCTGGCCTGGCGGTTGACGAACATCGCGCCGACGTTGGAACGGTTCGCCAGATCCTGGCGGACGCGGCCCACCGTGAAGTTCTGCTGCGGCGTGCCGGTCGAGTCGACGGCGCCGGTCTGCATGTTCAGGAAGCCGACGTTGGTGTTGTTCCCGACCCGGCCCGAGAGCCGTCCGCCGCCGAGAATGGGAATCTGCTCGCCGCTCTCGCCGAGGCCGATGCGCCGGCTGAAGAAGATGTCGACGGCCCCGGACTGGCCCACCGAGAACAGCCCCGCGTTCTCCAGGAAGAAGGGCCGCTTCTCGGGGAAGAACAGCGTGAACCGGTCGAGGTTGACCTGCTCGTCGTCCACCTCCACCTGCGCGAAGTCCGTGTTGATGGTGGCGTCGAGGGTCATGCTCGGCGTGATGCTGTACTTCAGATCGCCGCCGACGGCGCCCGTGCGGTCGGTGCGCCGCACCTCGCTGCTGTAGGCCGCATCTCCGAGGGCGTACGGCATCAACTGCAGGTTCCGCTGGGCCGGAACGCTGAGGCCCTGGAGCTCGCCGGCCAGCGTCAGGCGGTTCAGGCTGAACTGCCGCGGCAACGGCGACCAGTAGGCCTGCTCGTTGTTGAAGCGGATGTTGCGCTGGAAGTTCATGCCCCAGGTCTGCACGTCGGTGGGCGGATAGCGCAGCGTGCGGAACGGGATGGCGATCTCCGCCGTCCAGCCCACGTCGGTGATGCTCGTGACCACCTGCCAGGCGCCGTCCCAGTTCACGTTCAGGCCCCCGCCCGATCCGCGCTGCTGCCGGCTGTTGCTGGGCCGACCGCTTCCGCCGCCGCCGAAACGACCGCTCCCCTGCCCCTCGTTCGTCAGTTGCCCGTCGTACTCGACGCCGGCCGGATTGGTCCCGAAGACGAAGCCGTTCAGGCCGTCGTGGTAGGTGTCGAGGATGAGCCGGAAGCTGTCGGTCTCGGTCAGGTCGGAGTCGCGGCGGCTGTCGGCCACGATGATCGTGGACGGGTCGTCCGTATAGCAGACGACGCCGAAATACAGCGTGTCCTCCGTGTAGACGATGCGCACCTCGGTCCGCTCCGAGGCGGGCCGCCCCTCGAAGGGACGGCTCTGCACGAAGCCGGTCGCCAGCCGCGCGTCCTCGTAGGCCGGGTCGGCCAGCACGTCGCCGTCGACCGCCGGCGCCTCCCCCACGCGCAGCGCGAACGCGATCGGGGCGCCGGTCGCGGTAAGTGCGCGGGCCTCGAGGGCGGAGAACGACTGCGCGCCGGCCTCCGCCGGCTCGCCGTCGCCGTTGCCGCTGGTCGACTGCGCGGCCGCCCCCGCGGGGAGCCCGGCGGCCAGAATCACGACGGCGATGGAGCGGTCGATACGGAGGCGTTTCTGAAGATTGCTCATGAGCTGCGTGCCTTCGACGGAACGTCAATTCTAGTCGTCTTCGACGGCTGTCGGGGCTGGACCGTTTACGGCTGCCCAATCGCTGCGCGGTTGGACGGGCCAATCCGACCTCATCACGACCGCCGCCCGACCCGTTGGAGCGCCTTGACCGGGCCACGACGTTCCGCACAACATCGT
>WTGR01000375.1 GCA_011523485.1 Acidobacteriota bacterium | reverse complement strand
GCAGCGGACCGGCCACCTCGAACGGATCGTGTTCAACCGGCGGGGCGAGGAGATGGGGCGCGAGTGGCTGCTGGCCGAGCTGAAGCAGCGGATCCGCGACGTCCGGCAGGGACCGGACGGGTACCTCTACGTGCTGACGGAGGAGGACAACGCGGCGTTGCTGCGCATCGAGCCGGCCCGGGCCTTCACCGGGCTGCCGGGAAGCGTGCAGCCCCACCGGCGCCTGCGCGAGCCGCGTATCGCACCGCTGCCGGCCGCCGGGTGGACGGACGAGCAGCGGGCGCTGGTGGAACGCTACGCGCCGGACGGCGAGCCGGGTAACGCGTTGCGGACGCTGGCGCGCGTCCCGGCGCTGGCCGATCGCATCTTTCCGTTCATGAACTACGTGGCGAACGAATCGACGCTGTCGCCGCGGCACCGCGCGATCCTGATCCTGCGCACGGCGTGGCTCGCCCAGAACGCCTACCTGTGGGCCGAGCATGCCGCCCGCGCCGCGGACGCCGGGCTGACGCCGCAGGAAGTATTCTCCGTCGCCGAAGGGCCTTCGCAGGAACGCTGGGAGCCCTTCGAGAACGTGCTCGTCGGCCTGCCGGACCAGTTGTTCGGCAACTCGTCGATCAGCGACGAGACCTGGGGCCTCCTGCTGGAGGAGTACGACCTGCACAACCTGATGGACGCGGTGGCGACCGTGGCGGACACCACCACGGTGTCCATCCTGTTCAACGCGCTCGGCGTCCAGCCCGACGACGGCGGCCAGACCGAACTGCCGGTGGACGACGTCGCCTACCGGGTGGTGGTACCCGCCAGGGAGCCCCCGCTGGCGGCGCCGCGCGTCGAGCCGGTGGAGGGACCGGGCCTGCGGGTCTCGCGCACGCTCCGCCGCCACCCGGCGCTGGCCGACGCCTGGTACACGAACCCCGGCTACGTGATGAACCCGGAGCGGTCCGGGCTGACGCCGCACGACCGGGAGCTGCTGATCCTGCGCACCGGGTGGAACGCGCAGTCGGTCTACGAGTGGGCCAAGCACGTGGGCAGCGTCGGCCGGGCGCGCGACCACGGCCTCGATCCGCACTGGATCGCGCAGGGCCACGACGCGGCGGGCTGGAACGAGAACGAACGCCTGCTCATCGACGCCGCGAACGAGATGTACCGCGACACGACCGTCTCGGACGAGACGTGGTCCGCGTTGTCCGAACGCTACACCGAGCACCAGATGATGAGCATCGTCGCCACCGCCGCCCGCTACCGGAAGGTGTCGATGGTCCTCAACGCGCTCGGCGTGCAACCGCTGCCGGACGACGAGCGGTTCCCGGTGCTGGCGGGGTACTAGCGAACCGTGGCCGAGCCCCGTCAGCTTTTCGACGACGGCTGACGGGGCGCCTCCGCGTTTACCGGCGCTCCGCGGTCGCGGAATCGAGATAGCGCCGGCCGAGAACGACCGTCGCCCGGGCCACCGCGCGGTAGCGGCCGTCCGGCGTCTCCCGGGCGATCTCCGCCGACCGGGGCTCGGCCGCCAGATCGGGGCCGTCGCGAAACGCCTCGGTCAGCGGGCGTCCGGCCATCGTGGGCGCGGCGCTCAATCCGAGCAGGTAGAGGAACGTCGGTGCGAAGTCGACGTTGGAGGTCGGCAGCCCGACCTCGATCCCCGACTGCAGGGCCGGACCCGCCGCGATCAGCGTGTTGTGGATGTCCCAGGGGCTCGTGCTGCCGTGCCCCGCCGTACCGTTCGATGCGCTCGTACCGCGGTAGCCGTACTCGTTCTCGGCGTCGGTCCACGCCGCCGAATAGAGGACGTCGGCGGAACGGGCATGGTCCCAACGCGCGGCATCGAACGCCAACGTGCCGGGCACCTGCGCGTCTCTCGTGAAGATGGCCCCCACCCGGTCCGAGCCCTGCAGCGCCTCGACGATTCCGCCCACTGCGCCGGCATCCCCGTCCCGCACGTAGATCGCACCGCTACCCGCCGCGATCCGCGGCGATCCGTCCGCCAGCGTGCCGGCGAACGGCGCGAGCAGGGCGTCGAGGTCGACGGCGCCGGTGTATGTCGAGAAGCCGTGGTCGGAGGTCACCCAGATGTTCAACGATTCGAGGAGGCCCGCCGCGCGCAGGCCGTCCTGTATGCGCCGGATCTCCTCGTCCACGGCGCGCAGCGACGCCACCGAGGCCGGGTGCCCGATGCCGTTGGCGTGGGCCGTCGTGTCGGGATCGGTCAGCCACAGGACGGTAACCGCCGGATCGACCTGCTCGAGGCCGACCTCCAGGAGTGCGTCGACGATGTAGCGGTTGCGCTCGCGGCTGGGCGTCGCGAGGGAAGGCGGCGGGCCGAGCCGTTCCCGCACCGCGTCGCCCAGCGCCTCCGGCAGCGCGTACTCGTAGTGGATGATGCCGCCGCCGGCCACCGTGTGGTTCAGCAGATAGGACGACCCGCTCGAGCCCGCGCTGGCCACGAGCATCCGCAGCCCGGCCCCCTGCAGGCGCTCGCCCAGGGTCGGCGCGGTCAGCAACCGTCCGCCTTCCGCCTCCTCGATCCGCAGCAGGTTGTCCCGCTGGCCGGTGTTCAGGAACCGCGTCGGGTCGACCGCGGGAAAGAAGACCGCGTTGCCCATCAGCCCGTGCGTCTCCGGATAGGCGCCGGTCGAGATGGAGGCGGCGTTCACGCGCGTCACGGTCGGGTACACCGCATGGTGGTCGGTGAAGACGACGCCGCGCTGACCCAGCGCATGCAGGTTCGGCATCACCTCCGGGGTGACGTAGTCGGGCCGCAACCCGTCGAGGACGATCAGCAGATGCCGCTGCTCCTGGCGGTCGGGCGCCTCCTGCTCCGGTTGCGCCGCGGACGGCCCGCATGCGGCGGCGAGGCACAGCAGAACGACCAGCAACGCGGTCATCGCGCGGGACTCTGTCATGGTGGCGGCAGTATAGCAACGCGCACCGTGCGTAACCGGGCCGCGCCAACGGCCCTTCGGCGGCGCCGGCCAAGAAGCTCGCGACGACCGGCATTGTCGGCGTCGCGGCGCTGGCCAAGAAGCTCGCGACGACCGGCATTGTCGGCGTCGCGGCAGGTTCCGCGCCGCCGCGACAATCTATAATTCAAGAATGGCCATGCCGAATCCGTCCCCGTCCTCCGCATCTTCCGCGCCGCTGCGGATCGACGCGCTCACGCCGACCATCGGGGCGGAGGTTTCGGGCATCGATCTCACCGGCCCGCTCGACGAGGCGACCCTGGCCGAATTGAAGGCCGCCTGGGCGCGGCACCTGGTCCTCTTCTTCCGCGACCAGGAGTTGACGTTCGATCAGCACAAGGCCCTCGGGCGCTGCTTCGGCGACCTGCACATCCACCCGGCGGCGCCGAAGGATGCCGAGCACCCGGAGATCCTGGTCGTCCACGGCGACGACAAGGTGGAGTTCGTGGCGGGAAGCCTGTGGCACTCCGACGTCTCGTGCGACGTCGAGCCGCCGATGGCCAGCATGCTGCGGATCGTGCAGGTGCCTCCGTCAGGCGGCGGCGACACGCTCTTCTCCAGCATGTATGCCGCCTACGAGGGGCTCTCGGACCGGATGCGGCGGTTCCTCACCGGGCTGACCGCCATTCACGACGGCGAGCAGTACTATCGGGGCCGCTACGGTGCGGGCACCCTCCGGGACGAAGACTACCCCTCGGCCGAGCACCCGGTCATCCGCACCCACCCGGTCACCGGCAAACCCGCGCTCTATGTGAACCAGGGGTTCACCACGCGCATCAAGGATCTGCCGCCAGCCGAAAGCGACGCCGTGCTGGCGTTCCTGTTCCAGCATTGCGCGCAGCCCGACTATCACGTCCGGTTCCGGTGGCGGGAGAATTCGGTCGCCTTCTGGGACAACCGCTGCACCCAGCATCTGGCAATCTGGGACTACTACCCCGAGACGCGCCACGGGTACCGCGTCACCATCCAGGGTGACGCGCCGTTCTACGACCCCGCCCGCGGGCAGTGACGACCGGGTGCTTCTCGTTTCGAAGGACGTTCCGGCCGCTGTTCGCGAGCATGCAATCGGGTGGCTTGACGAGCCGGATTCAGGCCTCCATCGCCCGCAATGAGGCACGGGAGGTTCGCCGACACGGCGAAGTGCGATGAGACCCGATTCCGCGCCGGACTCGCGCGAAGAGCCATACCTGCTCGGAACCGACTCCGAGGAAAAGCGGCGGCTGGAGACGCAGCACCGGCTGTGGGCCGAGTGGGCGCACGACCTCTGGGACCGCGCCGGTTTCGGGCCGGGCGATCGCCTGCTCGACCTGGGCTGCGGTCCGGGATTCGCCGCCCTGGAGCTGGCGGACCGCGTGGGCGCCGAGGGCCAAGTACTCGCCGTGGACGAGTCGGCGCGATTCATCGGCGCACTGGCCCGGGAATCAGACCGACGGGGGCTCACCCAGCTAGCGGCGCGGGTGGAGCGGGTCGAGACGCTGCGGCTCGAGCCCGGTTCCCTGGACGGCGCCTTCGCGCGCTGGCTGTTCTGCTTTCTCCCCGAACCTCTGCCCATCATCGAACGAGTTGTGTCGGGGCTGCGGCCGGGGGGCCGGCTCGTGGTCTGGGACTACCTGAACTACAGGGCGACCGCGCTGCATCCCCGGAGCCCGGCGTTCGAACGCGTGCTCGCGGCGGTGGACGAGAGTTGGCGGCGCACCGGGGGCGACCTGAACGTCGGCGAGCGGCTTCCGGGACTCATCGCCGGCGCCGGCTGCCGCGTGCTGGAGCTCGTCCCGTTGTCTCGTTTCGCCCGACCCGGCACGGCGCTGTGGCAGTGGCCGACGGGCTTCCTCTTCGGCTACGTGCCGAAGCTGGTGGAAGCCGGCTTGCTGACGGAGGCGGAGCGCGAGTCGTTCCACGCGGAATGGCGCGAGCACGAGCAGGACCCCGGCGCATTCCTGTCGGCGCCGCCGATGATCGGGATCGTCGCCGAGAAGCGATAGCCCGTCATCCCGCCTGCAATGCCATTTCGCCGGGCCGGGTTGCGTCGAACCTGTTCGCCCCGGCGCGCTCGGCAACGACGGGCGCGGCGACAACCGATTGGCGGCGGCGGCCGACTGTGCAACACTACGGCTCATGATGGTGCGCTCCGGCGAATCCGGCGCCCTTCACCGGCGCCCACGGATGTCGCCGGACGCGAATGCAAGGAGAGGACGATGAGCCATCGCAGTCTCGCGGCGTGGGTGATCGTGATCGCGCTCGGTTGTCTGGCGCCGACTTCCGCGGCCGGGCAGAGCCAGGCCGAGGACGCGGCGGACACGGCTTCGACGTGGACCATGCCGCGCCTGCCGGACGGCCAGCCGGATCTGCAGGGCTACTGGACGACCCAGACCTTCACGCCCCTCGAACGGCCCGAGTACCTGGGCGAGAAGGAGTTCTTCACCGCGGAGGAAGTGGCCGCGCTGAACGCGCAGTTGACGGCCGAGGGGGTCGATCCATCGGCGCGAAACGCCGTGGAGATCGAGGATCCGGAGGAACGGGAGCGGCGGCTGTACCAGGTCAACCGCGATCCCTCCTACGTCCACTACGACAACGAGATCTGGTTGCGCACGCCGGTGCCGAAGGGCCTGTCGACCCAGCGCACCTCGCTGATCACGGATCCGCCCAACGGGAGAATGCCGGTCCTGACGCCGGAGGCAGCGGACAAGCTGGCCGCCGAGGCCGCCGCGCGGCAGCGGCCGGACGTCTTCGACAGCCACCTGCACCGGCCGCTGCCCGAGCGCTGCATCGTCTGGTCGCACGAGGGTCCGCCGAATCTGCCGCCGGCCTACAACGACATCCACCAGATCTTCCAGACCCCGGCCTACGTGGTGGTGTTCACGGAGTTGACCACCAATCCGCCGCGCATCATCCCGATCGACGGGCGGCCGTACGTCTCCCGCCGGATCGGGCAGTGGGCCGGCGACTCGATAGGCCGCTGGGAGGGCGACACCCTGGTCGTCGAGACCCGCAACTTCAACGAGAAGCGGCGCTACCGGGGGGCCACCGAGGAGATGACCGTCGTGGAGCGCTTCACGCGCGTCGCCGACGACCGTATCCACTACGAGTTCACGGTCGAGGATCCCAACACGTGGATGCGCCCGTGGAGCGCCGAGGTCCCGATGGTGGCGACCGAGGGCCCGCTCTACGAGTACGCCTGCCACGAGGGAAACCACGACATCCGGCACATCCTGGAGATCTACCGGAACCTCGAGAGGCAGGCGGCGGCCAGGGCAGCGGAAGAGCAACAGTAGGGGTGCCCGGTCGCCGGGATGCCCAGGTAGTCGCGCTGGCGGGCGCCGTCGACGTCGTCATCGACGGCACCCGCCAAACGGCCAACGCCGGCAGCGATCAGGACAGATCGAAACGGTCGAGATTCATCACCTTGTCCCACGCCGCCACGAAGTCCCGCACGAAGGCCTGCTGCGAGTCGTCGCAGGCGTAGACCTCCGCGATGGCGCGGAGCTGCGAGTTCGAACCGAAGACGAGATCGACGGCCGTACCGGTCCACCTGACCTCGCCCGTCCCGCGATCGCGCCCCTCGAAGACCTCGCCGGACGCGGCGGACGCCTCCCAGGACGTGTTCATGTCGAGCAGGTTGACGAAGAAATCGTTGGTCAACGTGCCGGGGCGCTTCGTGAAGACGCCGCGCTCGGACTGCGCCACGTTGGCGTTCAGCACGCGCAGGCCGCCGACGAGCACCGTCATCTCGGGAGCGGTCAGGGTCAGCAACT
>WTGR01000170.1 GCA_011523485.1 Acidobacteriota bacterium | reverse complement strand
TGCCGGCCCGCGTGCCGAACCTGCTCGTCAACGGCGCCACCGGCATCGCGGTCGGCATGGCGACCAACATCCCCCCGCACAACCTCGGCGAAGTGGCGACGGCGCTCGTCAACCTGCTCGACGACCCGGACCTCACCAGCGCCCGGCTGGCCCGCGACGTCCGCGGCCCGGACTTCCCGACCGGCGGGCGGTTGGTGAACACCACCGAGGAGCTGACGCAGATCTACACCACCGGGAGCGGCACGGTGCGCGTCCGCGCGACGTGGGAGACCGGCGAGCGGCGCCGCTCGTCGAAGACCGTCCACGTCACCAGCGTGCCCTACGGCGTGAACAAGGCGCAGCTCGTGGAGCGCATCGCCGAGGTGGTCGTCGGCCGCAAGCTGCCGCCCCTGCTCGACGTCAAGGACGTCTCGACCGACGACGTGCGCATCGAGCTCGAGATGAAGGCCGACGCCGACGAGCGGATGGTGATGGCCTACCTGTTCAAGCACACGCCGCTGCAGACGACCTTCCCGGTCAACCTCACCTGCCTGGTCCCGACCGACCAGCCGGGCGTCGGCCGTCCGGAGCGCCTCGACCTGCAGCAGGTGCTGCGCCACTTCCTGCTCTTCCGCCTGGACGTGGTCACGCGGCGGCTCGAGCACGAGCGCGCGGCCCTCGGCAAGCGGATCCACATCCTGAAGGGGTTCGAGAAGGTCTTCGACGCGCTCGACGCCATCATCGCGATGATCCGGCAGTCGGACGGCAAGGCGGACGCGGCGGCGAAGATCATGCAGATCTTCGGGCTCGACGCCGAGCAGACCGACGCGATCCTCGAGCTGAAGATCTACCGCCTGGCGCGGCTGGAGATCCTGATCATCCGCAAGGAGCTGGCGGAGAAGCAGGAACGCGCCCGGCGGATCGATACGGAGCTCGGCGACGAGGAGCGCCGGTGGCGGATCGTGCGCGACGAGCTCGTCGAGGTCCGGGAGACCTACGGCGAGCCCCGCCGGACCGCCATCGACGGGCCGGCCGACGACGAGCTGGTGTTCAGCGCGGACGACTTCATCGTCGACGAGGACGCCGTGGTTCTCGTCTCCCGCGACGGCTGGGTCAAGCGCCAGCGGGAAGTGCGGGATCCGGCCGCGACGCGGCTGCGCGAGGGCGACGCCCTGCTGGCCGCGGTGGCCGGCAGCACGCGCGCGACGGTGGCGTTCTTCACCAACTTCGGGGTCGCCTACAGTTGCCGGCTGATCGACGTACCGGCCACGACCGGCTACGGCGAGCCGATCCAGCGGCTGTTCAAGCTGAAGGACGGCGAGCGGGTGGTGACCGTGCTCAGCCTCGATGCGCGCGTCGCGGGCGAGATTGCGGCCACGCCGTCGCGGCCGGAGCCGCCGACCCACGCGGTGGCGGTGTCGAGCGACGGCTACAGCCTGCGGTTCGGACTCGAGGCGTTCAACGAGCCGAGCACGCGCGCCGGGCGCCGGTTCGCGCGGCCCGCCAGGGGCGCCGAGATCGTGGGCGTGGCCGCGATTGCGGGTGACGAGACGCTGATCGCCGCCACTCGCGAGGCGCGCGCCATGCTCTGCCCGGCGCGGGAGGTCAACTTCCTGTCCGGCCCCGGCAAGGGCGTGCTGCTCATCAAGCTGGCGAAGGACCGCGACCACGTCATCGGCTTCATCGCCTCGCGCGGCGACCGCGACCTGCTGACGGTGGAAACGAGCCGCGGCGCCGAGCAGAACATCAGCACCGCGAAGTACGATCCGGTAAGCCGCGGCGGCAAGGGCCGCGAGCTGCTGCAGCGCGGTCGGCTCACCCGTATCGTCCCGAGACCGATCGCGACACCCGACATCGAGGAGGGCTGAACCCGCGGCGACGGTGTCGGGAACCTCGGAGAACGTCTACCTCATGGGCATCGACCAACTGATCGACCGGATCATGCGTCCGGTGGCGGACGCCGTGTCCGGCTTCGTGTTCTACCCGATCCCGCTCTTCGGGGCCGAGATGCCGCTCATCGTGCTGTGGCTGGTGGCCGGCGGGCTCTTCTTCACCTTCTACCTGAACTTCATCAACGTGCGGGGATTCGCGCAGGCGCTGCGCATCGTCTCCGGCCGCTACGCGCGCGAGGGCGACCCGGGCGAGATCTCGCAGTTCAGCGCGCTGTCCACCGCGGTCTCCGGCACCGTCGGCATCGGGAACATGGCCGGCGTGGCCGTCGCCATCTCCACCGGCGGGCCCGGCGCCACGTTCTGGTTGATGGCCGCCGGGCTGCTCGGCATGTCGTCCAAGTTCGCCGAGTGCACGCTCGGGGTGCTGTACCGGCGGCGCAACCCCGACGGCTCCGTCTCCGGCGGGCCGATGCACTACATCGAGCGCGGCCTCGGCGAGCGCGGCTGGCCGGCGCTCGGCCGGAGTCTCGGACTCTTCTACGCCGCCGCCATGGTGTTCGGTTGCCTCGGCATCGGGAACATGTTCCAGTCGAACCAGGCCGCCGCCATCTTCATCGACATCACCGGCGCCGACGCCAGCTTCTTCGCCGGCCGGGGCTGGCTGTTCGGACTGCTGCTCGCCGCGATCGTCGCGCTGGTGATCATCGGCGGCATCCGTTCCATCGCCCGCACCACGGTCCGGCTGGTGCCCACGATGGCGCTGCTCTACGTGTCGCTGGCCCTGCTGACCATCGCCCTCAACGCGGACCGGCTGCCGGGAGCCGTCGCGGCCATCTGGCACGGCGCGTTCACCTCGGAGGGGATGGCCGGCGGCGGCCTGGGCGCGCTGGTCATCGGCTTCCGGCGCGCCGTCTTCTCCAACGAGGCGGGGCTGGGCAGCGCCGCCATCGCTCACGCCACCGCCCGCACCCCCCAGCCGGCCAGCGAGGGCTTCGTCGCCCTCCTCGAGCCGTTCATCGACACCGTGGTGATCTGCACGTTGTCGGCCCTCGTCATCACCACCACGGTCTACGATCCGGCGCTCGCCACGGGCGACATCACCGGCATCGAGTTGACGACCCGGGCGTTCGCCTCGACCCTGCCCTGGTCCCCGGTCCCGCTGGCCGTCGCGGCCATCCTGTTCGCCTTCTCGACGATGATCGCCTGGGCCTACTACGGCCTGAAGGCCTTCACCTATCTGGCCGGGGAAGGCCGCCTGCAGCACCTCGGCTTCAACGCCTTCTTCTGCGCGTTCGTCGTCGTGGGGGCGAGCATCAATCTCGAGGCGCTCATCGACCTGTCCGACGCCCTGGTCTTCGTGGTCGCCATCCCGAACCTGATCGGGCTCTACCTGATGGCGCCCATCGTGCGGCGGGAGCTCGCACGCTACCGGCCGTAATCGGAGCCCGAGGCCAAGCGCCGACGACGCAGACGGTCTCCGCCATTCATCAAGTTGTGTCAATTTCCTTGAAATTGATAGATCCCGATAGAAGACCATCAGCGCCAGGCTTCGCCCGCCCGCCCGTTCGTCGCAGGCCGCCGTTCCAGCGCCACCCTTCGTTGACCCGTCGACGGCCGGCCAGCGGTCGGTGAGCCGGTTTCCGTACCGTTTGCGCACTCCCAGTCAACCGAACCAGCCCACGGCCAGACAGATGGGCGGGATGTTGTCCGAGGCTCCATGAGGACGCCGTCTCGAAGGGAGTACCACCATGCGCCATTCGCTCCTCGTGCTGTTCACGGTGCAGGCCATCATCGTCGTCTCGGAACAGGCGGCATCAGGGCAGCCTCGTACCGTCGATGTACGCGCCACCTGGGGCTACGACTACGGGCTGGACGATTCACCTCCCCATGCGCTGGTCGGCGGCATCTCCGTCACCCGCGCCGTCGGCCGGCACTACCGACTCGGGGCGGAGGTGCTGAAGGCCAACCTCTTCGGTCCCGATGGCGCGTACAAGAGCCGGGCCAGACTCGTGCGCGCCGTGGTGGAGCACGAGTTGCTGCCCCGTCGCCGCCTCAACCCCTACTGGGTCGTCGGGTTCGGGCTGGCGCAGTACCGCGACCTCATCCCGGTCGGCTTCGTGCACGTGCCGACGGAGGGCTGGATTCCTTCGGACGCCCACGAATGGGACGTGCAGACGCTGTTGAACGTGACCGGCGGGATCGGCCTGCGGATGCACGTAACCGATCGTGTCTTCCTCGCTCCCGAGGTGCGCTTCGGCATAGCTCCGCTGGTGCAGTCCGCGGTCGCCGTCGGCGTGGCGTTCTGAAGCGCATCCGCCTGCGCCACTGGGCCGATGAACACGGGAGGTGATGATCAAATGGCCAGACCGTTCACTCTGCGTTCGTTTGCGGCGCTGCTCACGCTGTCCGGCGCGCTCGTCGCGGGATGCGCCTCACGACTCCCCGCTGTGCTGCCGCCGGAACTGCCTCAGGCCTCCGACCGCCTCCAGCGCTGGGAACGTGTCCTGGCGCTGGCCCCGGGGACCAGAATCCGGATCGAGCTGCGCTCGGGCGTCGTCGTCCGCGGGCGTTTCGGGTGCGCCGACGACGAAAAGGTGGTCACCCTCGACGGCGCCCCGCTCGAGAGCGTGCCCCGGTTCGCTGTCGCGGCGGTGGACATGGTGACCCGCCGGGTCGGAGAATTCACGTGGCGGGGCCTCGCAATCGGCGCCGTCTTCGGGGCTACCCTGGCCGTTGCCAGCGCCGGCTCATCCGATCCGTTGCCGGTGGTGTTCGCGGCACCCTGGTTCGGCGGCATCGGCGCTTCGGCGGGAGCGGTCCTGGGGCTGACGCCCCTGGAATCTCTCGTCTACGAGGCTCCGCCCACCGGTACAATGGCGGCACCCGTGTGGAAGCAGGATCAGGACCGAGGACACGGAAAACTGCAATGCGCGGCGCAGGGCCAGGATCCGGTCGATTGCCGTCGTCCGTTGCTCTGCCAACACGTTCCGTCTCCCCGCGGCACGCACCCCCGGCCGGGGGCGTGGCCCATGCTACACTGAGGCTCCTCCCTTGTGAGGCTCGCTGCAGCCACCGTCACCGCGGTGCGCGGCGGGTCGTACGCCGGCCTGGAGCCCAGCCGGGTCGTCCGGAAGACGCAATGGCGAGTTCATATTCGGCAAAGGACATCACCGTCCTCGAGGGCCTGGAGCCGGTGCGCAAGCGTCCCGGCATGTACATCGGCGGCGTCGGATCGGCCGGCCTGCACCACCTGGTCTGGGAAATCCTCGACAACGCGGTCGACGAGGCGATGAACGGCCACGCCGCGAACGTCCAGGTGACGCTGCACGGCGACGGATCGACGGTGACGGTCGTGGACGACGGCCGCGGCATGCCGGTCGACCGGCACCCCAAGACCGGCCAGAACGCCCTGGAGGTCATCTTCACCACGCTGCACGCGGGCGGCAAGTTCGAGAACCGGACCTACCGCACCGCGGGCGGCCTGCACGGCGTCGGCGCCAGCGTGGTCAACGCGCTGTCGCAGGAACTGATCGCCACGTCGAAGCGTGACGGCTTCCTCTGGCAGCAGACCTTCCGGCGCGGGAAGCCGGTGGCCGCACTGCGAAAGCTGAAGCCGGCGCGCGGCTCCGGCACCACCATCCGCTTCCACCCCGATCCGCGGATCTTCCCGAAGACGGCTTTCGACGCGGGCGTCATCCGGCAGCGACTCGAGATCGCCAGCTACGTGCACGGCGGCGTCCGATTCGTGTTCGTGGACGAGGCCCGGGACTTGCGGGAGGAGTTCCGCCACGAGAACGGCCTGCCGGACTACCTCGCCCGCCTGGTCCGGGAACGCGGATCCAACCCCGTGCACGAGACGCCGTTCGGTCTCGTCCGGGAGCACGCCGACACCCGCTCGCGTCTGGAGGTGGTGCTGCAGTGGACCGAGGCCACCGACGAGCACCTGCGCAGCTACGTGAACGGGATTCCGACCGGGTCCGGGGGCACCCACGAAACCGGCGTGCGGGCCGGCCTCGGCAAGGCCGTCCGCAACTTCATCGAGACGCACGGCCTGTCGCCGAAGGGCGTGACCGTGACCGCCGACGACATCCGCGAGGGGCTGACCGGCGTCATCTCGATATTCGTCCCGGAACCCCAGTTCCAGGGGCAGACCAAGGACCGGCTGAACAACCCGGAGCTCGCACCGGTCCTCGACGGCGCGGTACGGCCGGCCCTCGAGCACTGGCTGAACCACAACATCAGCATGGCCGAGGCGATCGTCGCCCGGATCATCCTGGCCGCGCGCGCCCGGGAAGCGAGCCGCGCCGCCCAGCAGGCCGTCTCGCGCAAGAGCGCGACGTCGAACCGGCTCAACCTGCCCGGCAAGCTGAGCGACTGCAGCGGCAGCGCACGCGGCGACAGCGAGCTGTTCATCGTCGAGGGGGACTCGGCCGGCGGCTCCGCCAAGCAGGGGCGGGACCGGACCCGGCAGGCGATCCTGCCGTTGCGCGGCAAGGTGCTGAACGTGGAGAGCGCGTCGGCGTCGAAGGTGCTGGCGAACAAGGAGCTGTCCGACGTCGTGACCGCGCTCGGTTGCGGCCTCGGGAAGAACTTCGACCTCACGAAGCTGCGCTACGACCGCATCATCATCCTCGCCGACGCCGACTCGGACGGCAACCACATCGCCACGTTGCTGCTCACCTTCTTCTACCGCTTCCTGCCCGGGCTCATCGCCCACGGGAAGGTCTTTCTGGCGCAGCCGCCCCTCTACCGCATCGACGTCGGCAAGGAGACCTTCTGGGCGCTCGACGACGTGCACCGCGACGCCATCGTCGAGGCGCACACCAACGGCCGCGGCGCCCCCGAGATCACCCGCTTCAAGGGTCTCGGCGAGATGATGCCGAAGGTGC
>WTGR01000796.1 GCA_011523485.1 Acidobacteriota bacterium | reverse complement strand
GTCGAAGCCGACGTCGCGGGTGCGGATGTCCAGGTAGGTGACCGGCTCCATCCCGTCCTCGTCGGTGATGTAGAGCGGCCCGCGCAGGTCGTTGAGGACCAGGCGCCCCGAGCCGTCCCCGATCGGCGTCAGGTACTGGATGCGGGCGTAGGCCAGATTCGTGATGGAGTCCAGCGCCGATTCCTCGGTCTGCGGCGCGCGCACGAACCGGTTCGCCTCCACGACAAGGTCGCCTTTCCGGATCGGCTCCGCGATGGGGTCGTTGACGGCCTGCACCTGCGCCCCGGCCGGGAGGGAGGCGGCGACGATGAGCAGGATGGCTGCAGCGAGCGAGCGTGCGAGTTGCATGGGAGGCTCCGTGGATCGTGTCGGTGGTGGATGCCGCGTCGGCCGGCCGGCACGGGTTGCGGCCGAACCTCTCGATCATATCGCCCGCCGCGGCGGCGAGGGAAACGGCACGCCGCCGGCACTGCGCGCCCCAGCGACCGTTCGCCGGTGCGGGAATCACGTGAACCTGCCCGCAACGCCGGCTACACCAGAAGCAGGCGCCGTTGCAGCAGCGCCCGCATGTCACGACGTCCGTCCGCGATCACCAGGACGTAGACGTCGTCTTCCATCACGCGGTAGATGATCCGGAACGGCTTGAAGAAGGCCTCCCGCTATTCCCGGATTCCCAGATCCAGCAGTTCCCTCGGGTAGCTGCCGCGCTCGGGGAACGCGGACAACGCCTGGAAGGCCTCTTCTATTCGGTCCAGCACACGCTCCGCTCTGCTCGGCGTGTTCCGCCGGGAGACGTAGTCGAAGATCTCTTTCAGGTCGCAGGTGGCGTCATCGGTCAGCCGGACCGTGACCGGCATCAGTCAGCCTGCCGGCGCTCTCGAAGGCGGGCAATGACTTCGGCCGCCGGTTGCACCCGACCGGCTTCGATCTGACGATTCCCCAGCGCGAGCATCTTGAGCAGTGCCACGGTTTCCTGCATCTGCTCGTAGCTGTCGACGTCTTGCACGACGGCCTTGGCCTCGCCGTTCTGGGTGACGATCAAGGGCTCCGGCTGATCCGCGAGCGTACGAATGATCTCGGCGGCGTGGGCCTTCAGATAGCTGATCGGCTTGATCCGGTCGGACAATGGCACAACGCGACTCCCTTCATGACTGAATATAGTCCACAAACAGGTCTTCCGGCACGCGGATCACCTCGTCACCAGTGCCCGCAGTCGGCGATGACCTGGCGCGCGAGGTCGGGAGGCAAAGCGGTGGCGTTTCTTCCCTGGGTAGCGGGACCAGTCTAGAAGCGGAAGCCCCAGGCGATCAGGAACGACCGGGCGGAACGGTAGTCGCCGGCCGCGGTCGCTTCGCCGAAGCGGTCTCCCTCGAGGTACGCGGTCGGGATCCCGAGCGCGTCGAGCGGCCCGTCCCAGTCGGGCCGAACGGTCGTGTTGAAGGAGAGCAGCTTGTCGTTGTTCGTCAGGTTGTACCACTCGATCTTCACCCACGGCCGCAGGCGCCGCCAGACGGGGATGTCGTAGTGGAGCGACAGGTCGAACCGGCCGGAGCCGTTGTAGAGCTCGGACCCGCGCCCGTTCGAGTAGTACAGCGTCCGCGAGGACGGACCGTCGATGTAGCCGAGATCGTCGAGAATCGCCTGCTGCTCGTCCGTCACGCGAAAGCTGCTCGACGCCAGGCTGTAGTTCTCGGCCGAGTCGTAGCGCCAGAAGCCGCCGACGTCGAGATCGCCGAACGATCCCATGCCGAGGGTGTAGATGCCCCAGACGCGCACCCGTTGCTTCTGGTAGTCGTCGAGGCGGCCCCAGGGGTAGAACCGGTCCGCCGGCGAAATCTCCGGCCAGTCGCCGTAGACCGACGAGACGCCGGGCGTGTTGGTGCCCTCGCCGTCGAAGTTCCCTTCGTTGCGGAGCTGCGTCGTCCAGGACCCGTTCAGCAGCAGGTCGTCGAACAACCGGTAGCGCGTCTCGAACTGCAGGCCGTCGTAGTTCCGCTGCAGCGCGTCCGGGTCGTCGCCCAGGTCGCCGGGGTTCCGGTAGAACTTGTTCGTGAACTCGCCGTACTCGTCCCCGGTGTCCGGATCCGTCAGCACCGTCGTTCCCGTCGTCAGGTCCTGGTAGTCCTCCACGAAGCTGCGGGCGCGGCGGCGGACGTAGGTCACCTGGAAGTGCCCGCGTCTGCCGAGCGTGGCGCCGGTCGACAGCGTGAACTCCTCGGTGACGGGCGAATTGAGGCGTTCGCCGGTGAAGACGTTCTGCGTCGGGAAGCGGCCCAGGACGGTGAAGTAGTTGGCCGGGTCGAGACCGGGGCAGTCGAGCGCGGTGGCGTTCGGCAGGCCCGGGCACTCGTGCGGCGGCCCGGTGTAGACGCCCAGCAGCAGGCTCGGGTTGCCGACGTTGGTGTTCTCGGCGAACTGCGCCTCGCTGTACTTCCCGGAGTACTGGGAGTAGGTCGCCTGGATCGAGTAGCGGCCGTCGCCGAGCGGGTCGTACGACGCGGCCAGGCGCGGAACGATCGCCCGCGTGTCGACGGTCGTGATGTCGCCCGGCGTCGCCTCGCTCGAGACGTACTCGCCGCGCAGACCCAGGTTGAACGAGAAGTGCTCGTTGAGCGACCAGTTGTCGTTGATGAAGAACGACGACGTGTTGATGTCGATCCGGGCGCCGCGCGACGGGATCCAGTTCTCGATCAGCGACTCGAAGGGAGAGAACACCGGGGTCAGCCGGTTGTTCACGAGGACCGGATCGCCGTTGGCGTCCACCTTGTAGTCGGCGTCGAAGACGTAGCCGGTCGACGTCTGCGAGTTGCCGCCGGTGCGCGTGGACCGGTAGCTCTCGAAGCCCACCTTCACGTTGTGCGAGCCGAACCGCTCGGTGCCGCGGTACCAGGTGACGTTGCCGGTCACCTGCAGGTTGTTCCGGTCCTCGGGATCGGTCGCATCGAAGTAGGGCGCGTTGTAGTGCCCCAGCTCCTGCGTCAGGGTGATGAACGGCGAGTGCCCGATGGCGGTCTCGCTGCCGCCGCCCCCCCGGAAGCCGAAGCGCTTCTGCGACACCTGCGCCTCGGCGAAGACGTTGCGGCTGACGCCGCCGCGCCAGGTCGTCACGTACAGGTCGTTCGGCCGCGTCGCGTCGTTCAGCACGTCGGGCGTGATGCTGAACGCCGAGAACGAGGGACGGCCGAACTGGGCCGTGTAGTTCCGCATGTACTGGCCGGAGAGCGTGTGTCCCGGCGCGAGCGTCGCGGTCAGCTTGATCTGGTTCCGGTCGTTGTTGGCCCGCTCGCTGTACGAGATGCCGGTCTGCCCGAAGCTGTCGCTGTCGGTGGTCCGCGCGCGGCGGTACGAGGTGAAGAACCAGAGCCGGTCGCGCGCGATCGGGCCGCCCAGCGTTGCCTCGTGCGTCTGGTTCAGAATGTCCTCCCGTTCCACCTCGTTCTCGACCTCGTAGGGGTTGAGCCCTTCCCAGGTCGGGTTGTCGTAGTTCGTCCGCCAACTGCCCGAGAAGGTGTTGCCGCCGCTCTTCGTGATGACGTTGACGACGCCGCCGGAGAACCGCCCGTACTCGGCGGAGATCCCGGAGGTGAGGACCTGCGTCTCCTCGATCGCGTCGGCGACGTAGAGATTGTTCGACGTCCCGAAAAGGTTGTCGTTCGTGTCCACGCCGTCGATCAGGTAGACGTTGTCGTAGGCGAACGAGCCGTTGACCGCGAGTTGCCCGCCGTTGGGCGTGTTCGTGTTCAACCCGGGCTGCACCGCGGCGATGGCGAACGGCGAGCGGCCCATCGGCAACGCGTTCACTTCGTCGACCACCATGTTCGAGGCGGTCTCCGTGGTCTGGATCTCCGCCGGGATCACGCCCACCACCTGCACCATCTCGGTCACGCCGGCCGGCGCCAGGACCGCGTTGACCCCCACCTCGCCGCCGAGCGGGACGGTCGCCTCCTCCTCGACGTCGTCGAAGCCGGAGAGCGTGAACACCACCGCGTAGGCCCCCGGCGGGAGCTGCGGCACCGAGTAGTTGCCGTTGATGTCGGTGACGGCGGTACGCGTCCCCTGCAGGGACGGCGAGCTCACGGTGACGGTGACGCCGGGAAGCGAGAGTCCCTGCGAATCGACGGCGGCGCCGCCGATGGCGCCGGTCTGGCGGCCTTGCCCGAAGGCACCGGGCGCGAACGTGAGGGCCAGCGCGAGACCGACCCCCGATGCGAGCACTCTCGATGGCATGCCAATCCTCCTCTTCCGAAGCGAACCTCCCGTTCGGAAGCGCGTGTACCCATCATCGCTCGTTTCGAGTTTTCGTGCATGCGCGTGCAAAACGGGAGGGGGCGTAGAGGAACGCCGACCCCGATCGGTGCGCCTGCCGGGTCACCCCGACAGCGACTCGGCTACCTTCCCGATGGATGAGGATGGACCCGTGTGTGGGCTCGCCGGCGGAGAGATCAGCCCCCGCGGCGAGGCCGTGGCTGCCGCCGGCGGCAGCGCGCGACTACAGCTCCAGCCAGCGTTCCTGCAGCGGGCGCAGTGCCGCGATGAGTCCGAAATCCTGGTCGTGGTGGAGCAGCAGCGCCTTGTGCGCGATCGCAATCTCGGCGATGCAGCAGTCGATGGGGCTGTGCGCGGGCGTTCCGAGGCGGTGCAGCTCGAAGAAGGTCCGCGCCGCCTGCCGCCAGGTGTCGGGCTCGGGCTCCAGGTAGCGCTGGCCGTCGAGGTAGGTCGCCAGCCTGTGCCACTGCTCCTCGCGCGGGGCGCCCGCGAGGAGCTCGATCTGCGTGAAGCGGGTGAGAAAGACGTCGTCTCCGCCGATCGCTGCTTCGAGCGCGCCCCGCTTGTCCGCGTGGCGCAGCACGTCGATCCAGAGCGATGTGTCAACGATCAGCACGGTCGGCATCGCCGCGCAACCCGCGCAGCGCCTGGTGATCGAAGTCCGGTGCGAATTCCAGCGTTCCGGCTAGCTCCAGCAGGTTCTTGCGGGAGCGGCTCTCGACGAGGCTGGCGAGCGCCACGTGCACGACCTCGCGCTTGGTGCGCGCGCCGGTCAGCTTCATCGCCCGCCGGACCAGGGCATCGTCCAGCACGATGTTGGTTCGCATGATGTACATGATACACCACTCGAAGTGTAGGAATCGAGGGACGGCCGAATCCGGCCGCGGTGTTGCGGGCCGAGTGATGTTGTGTCGACGTGTTCCCGTACGCCCTGGCGCGCCAGCGGGGAACGGCGGGTCGTCGAGATGGTGCGCCCGCACGTATTGGCGGAACCGTCCGACTGAGCCTCCAGCGGTTCGATTGCACGTGTCCCTTGCTGGAACAGATGTATTTCAGATCGATATATTTGATATTTTAGACGTCTATTTCAACATGAAGCGATTCGCGGAAGAGACGTTGCACCGGTGGCTGAACGCCCCGCGTCGCAAGCCGCTGGTGCTGCGCGGCGCACGGCAGGTCGGGAAGACGACTCTCGTCCGGCAGTTTGCGGCGGCGGCCGGGCTCGCGCTGTGCGAGGTGAACCTGGAGCGGCATCTCTACCTCGACCGGGTGTTCGAGAGTCTGGACACCGGACGCATCCTGCGGGAGCTGGAGGCGCTCGGCGGTGTGCGGCTGGACGGGGCGCTCCTGTTTCTGGACGAGGTGCAGGCGACGCCGCATGCGTTGCCGGCGCTGCGCTACCTCTACGAGGACCGGCCGGACCTGCCGGTGGCGGCGGCCGGATCGTTGCTGGAGTTCACGCTCGCCGACCACGGCTTCTCGATGCCCGTCGGACGCATCGAGTACCTGCACCTGGGACCGATGACGTTCGGCGAGTTTCTGGCCGCCGCCGACCCGGGCGCGGCGGGGGAGGCCGTCGGCCTGGATCCGGACGCCCCATCGCTTCTGCAGTTCGCGTACGAGAAACGGCCGCCGCTCGCGGTGCGGTTCGACGCCAACCCGCCCAGCCTGCAGACGGTGCGCCACACCATCCGTGTTGCGGAAGGAACGCAGCCGGTGACGGTGCGCATCCTGTCGCTGCCGTTGTACGCCGTCGATGCGCTGCCGCGGCTCGTCGGCGAGCAACGCCGCCGCGCCGCGGCCGAGCGATAGCGCCCCGAAATGCTTCGAGGTCCGGCGTTCGGACAAGCGCCCGATGAAGCCGTGAACCGGTGTTGGGGGAGTGTGCTGCGAAGGTGGCGAATACGGCGGGCGCCGAACGCCCGTCAGGACGCCCGGCGCCCGCCGCTGGAGGTGCCGGCGCGTCGCGGCTCCCTGCGTTCGTCGAAGGGCCGCCGCGCGCCGAAGACTACTGGACCGACAGGCCCGCCTCGGCGGCGATCTCGCCGATCCGACCCGCCTGGTTCGGGTTGTTGCCCATGACCTCGCGCAGACGGCGCACGATCTGCGCCTGCTCGTCGTCGGACAGGTCGCCGGCCGCGCCGGCCGCGTTGCGGACCGCCGCGTAGCAGTCGTCCTCGTAGGTGATCGAGCCGCACTGGGCGGTCAGCTCGGCGAGCAGCCCGGCCGCGCCGGAGCGCTCGACCGGGGCGCCGCCGCCGGTGGCGCCGAACACCTCGTTGGCCTGCTGGATCTCGGCCGCGGCGCCGCGGCTGATGTTCGCCGCCTCGGTGCCCGCCTGGAAGCAGGTGAACGACGCCCGGTTGGCCCAGCGCAGCGGCGCGCAGGCGTGGATGCCGGCGTCGATGGCGGCATCGCGCACCTCGGTGATCAGCGCCTCGTACTCCGGATCGCCTTCGCCGTAGCCGGAGAAGTTGCCGAGGTCGCCGCTGGCCGCGAACAGCCCCGTGACGCCCGGGA
>WTGR01000444.1 GCA_011523485.1 Acidobacteriota bacterium | reverse complement strand
GCCTTTCCCGCGACAGCGACCCCTTGCGGCCGGCGACGCAAAAGAGCCACACCCGTCCTCGACACCCATCATCACGGCGACCACGCCGGCAGCAACGCCGACTTCATGGCGGTCGGCGAGGTGATCTCGCACAAGAACGCGCGCGGGAACATGCTTCGCAACAACCAGCCGGGGGCGCCGCGCATCGTCTTCAGCGACGAGACGTCCGTGTTCCTGGGCGGTATGGAGGTGCGGGCGCATCACTTCGGGCGCGGCCACACGAACGGCGACGCGGTCATCTACTTCCCGGAGCTGCGGACCATTCACACCGGCGATCTCTTCATCTGGGGGCAGCGGTCCGACGGCAGCACGTTGGCGCCCTTCATGGACTACAACAACGGCGGAAGCGGCCTGGCCTGGACGGCGACGCTGGACGGCGTTCTGGAGCTCGACTTCGACACCGTGATCCCGGGCCACGGCCCGGTCCTCTCGAAGGACGAGGTGCGCATCTTCCGCGACCGGATGCAGACGTTGCAGGATCGCATGCGGGCGGCGGTCGAGGCGGGCGCCAGCCGCGACGACGTGCCGGACCGGGTGCAGACCGCCGATCTCGACTGGCCGTTCCGTCCGGCGGCGTTGCAGGCGCTCTACGACGAGGTGTCCGCGGACCGGTAGCGTGCTCGAACGGCGGCGGGGGGAGAGTCAGTCGGAGCCGGATTCGACGACTTCATCCAGCGCTCGCGACGCGGCGACGAACATCTCCTTCAGGACCAGCATGCGTTGGTGCTTCAGTTGCTCGACGCGCTGCCACAAGGCGTCGTTGATGCGGACCAGCGCTTCCTCGCGCATCTCTGCGGAGAGCGTGCACTCGTTGATGTACTCGTACTTCTCGATCGTGAATCCCGCGATGTCCTTCAGGTTGTCGCCTACGACATCGAAATCGATCTCGCCCCGGAGAACCGGAGGCTCCTGCTCGCCGGATCCCGGATTGGCGGCCAGCGCATCGATCGCCTGCGTGTCGGAGCTGTGAGTCGGCACTATCCTGTCGATGCCGCTCACCGAGAAGACCTCGCGAATCGGCCCCGGGAGCGAGCAGACGGCAGCCTGCGCGCCTCGTTTCCTGAGCTGCTTGGCCAGCATCAGCACGACCCGCAGTCCCGCGCTGCTCATGAAGGCGACCTTCTCGAAGTCCAACACCACCGTCCTGGCCGTCGGGTTCAGACCGGATTCGAGGACGCGCTCGAACTCCACCGTATTGGAGCTGTCGATGCGTCCCTCCATCCTGGCGATCGCGGCGTCGTCCCGTTGTTCCCAGTTGATTCGCATGCCGGCTGGCTACCTCTTCGAAATAACAGGCGGTCTCGTCGACTCATGCCATCGCTGGCGTCTCCTGAAATGCTACACCGATGCGGCTGCAATCATGAGCCCGGCGCCGGCCGCGGCCGGCGTCGGGCCGGGAAGAGGACGCGATTCCCGGCGCCGCGGCGCCGGACTGGCGCCGGACGACGCGAGTGCCGCCGCGCCAGCCGGCATGGTATAACGGGGGCCGGCAGGTGGCCGCCCGCGCGCGGCCGCGTCCGGCCGCCGGGTCGGACATCGGAATGGAGCAGGGAGGACGGGACGATGGACGGGATGTACTGCTGCAGCTACGCGCGCTTCGCCGTTCGCGCCGGGATCGTCGCCGCCATCGTCGGCGTAGTGCTGTTCGCCGCGGCGAGTCTGGCCGGCGCGCAGACGATCGGGACGGAGACGAGCCGGCCGGCGACCTGCGTCATGCGGGGGCCGGCCGACGACGGCTGTCTCCACTCGGCCGCCGACTTCACCGTCACCGTCACGCCCTGATTCCGGGGCCGGGCCACAGGACCATGCAGACAGGATCGAGAACCGTGCGGCAGAGGCTTCTTCGCGCGTCGGTACCGGCAGCGGCCGTCGTGCTGCTGTCCGTCACCGTCCGGGCCGGCGGCGTACCCGGGGCGGTGGCGGAGCAGGACGGGCGTACGGTGTGGGACGGCGTCTACACCGCCGCGCAGGCGGCGCGCGGCAAGGTCGTCTACGACACCAGTTGCGGTGCGTGCCATCTGCCCGACATGAGCGGTTCGGACGAGGCGCGCCCGCTCGCCGGCGAGCGCTTCATGCAGGACTGGCGCGAGGACACGCTGCACACGCTGTTCGTCCGCATCCGCAACCTGATGCCGTTCGACGAGCCTGCGACCCTCAGCGCCGACGCCTACCTCGACAGCGTCGCCTACATCCTGGAGTTCAACGGGTTCCCGCCCGGCGATCGCGAGCTGACGTCGGAGGGCCTCGAGGACATCCGGATCGAGGGCCGGGACGGGCCGGCCGAGGTACCGAGCTTCGCCCTGGTGCAAGTGGTCGGTTGTCTGACCGAGGATGCCGGCGGCTGGCTGCTGGCGAACAGCACCCGGGCCGTTCGCACGCGGGATCCGTCCGCCTCGACCGAGGACGAGCTGAGCGCTCTCGGCTCCCGTCCGTCGGGCACGCGGACCTTCGGCCTGATGAACGTCTACCCGAATCCGGCCGAGCACGCCGGACACCGGATGGCGGTCAAGGGGTTCCTGATCCGCGACCCGAACGGCGATCGGATCAACGTCAGCTCGCTCGGGATGGTCGCCGATGCCTGCGCGCAGTAGGTGAGCAACGCCTGCGCGCGGCAGGATCGCCGACGCCTGTCCGCAGGATCGGCGCTCGGCGCCTCGGCCGGCACGGTCCGGGGCTCGGTCGGCGATTCCGGCGCGCCTACTGGCCGGCCGGCTTCACCACGGCCACGCTGTTCACGTCCTTCTGGTGCCTCGCGGCGTCGTAGACCCCGCGATCCTGCATGATCCGACGCAACAGCTCCGCGGTGTGGTCGGCGCGCTTCACGGTGCCGGTGTAGTGCACGCCGTCCGCGATGCGCAGCGGCGTCCAGCCCTCCTGGCTCTCCGCAAGGAGGTCGGCGCCCCGCTCGGCCAGAAACTCCACGATCGGGTTCGCGCCCCGAAGCGCGGCGCCGTGCAACGCCGTGTAGCCTCGATCGTCGGCCCCGTTGACATTGTGATCGCCCAGCTCCCAGGCGAGTTGCACGGCCTCGAACGCCTCCTCGTTGGTCCCGGCGCTCTCGCCCAGGTTGAAGATGCCGACCCCGGCCGCCACCATCAGGGGCGACGCGTTGCCCTCGGTCGGCAGCCGCGAGTCGGCCCCGTACTCCGCCAGCAGGCGCATCAGCGGCGGGTCGGCATGCTTCGCGGCGAGCAGATACGGCGTGGCGCCGACGCGGTTCAGGTTGTTACGCTCGCGGTTGTTGAACCGCGCGGACTGGCGTGCGTTGGGGTCGGCGCCGTTGTCGAGCAGGAAGCGCGCGAAGGCCAGGGTGTCGACGCGGTCGAGCAGCACCACCGGAGGCATGCCCTTGCCGGAGTTCGGGCGCCGGGTGTAGGCCAACTGGTGCAACGCGGTCCAGCCCTGCTCCGCCGCGTTGGGATCGGCCCCGCGCTCGACGAGGTATTGCGCCAGCGAGAAGTGCCCGTTCATCACCGCGAGTACCAGGGCGCTGGTGCCGATGGTCGGGTCGCGCCGGGCGTCCTCCGGAGCGTCGACTTCTTCGGTGGTGGGCGGCCGTATGGCGTCGTTGACGTCGGCCCCCGCTTCGAGGAGCGCCGCCACGGCGTCGGACTTGCCCGCGCGGGCCGCGTACAACAGCGCGGACCAGCCGGCCGTCGAGCGTTCGTCGACGGCTGCGCCGAGCTCGATCAGCGCATGGACGGCGGCCGCGTGATTTTCCGCGGCGGCCCAGTGCAGCGCGGTCTGCCCGCGCCAGCTCTCGCGTGCGCGCAGGTCCGCGCCGCGGGCCAGCAGCAGCCGCAGCACGTCGACGTCGCCGGTCCGCGCCGCGGTCATCAGCACGGTCTCGCCCTCCGGCAGCGTCGTGTTCGGGTCGGCGCCGGCCTCGAGGAGCGCCTCCACGATGGCCGCGCTGCCGCGGCCGGCAGCCAGTGCGAGCGGCGTGACGCCGTAGCGGTTGGCGGCCTCGACGTCGGCGCCGGCGCCGAGCAGGAGCCGCGCGGTTTCGACCTGACCCCTGTACGCGGCCCAGTGCAGGGCGGTGGTTCCGTCGGTCTCGGCGCCGTCGACGTCGACGTTCCGCTCCAGCAGGGCCCGGACCGCGCCGGCGTCGGCGGTGCGGGCCGCCTCGACCAGGGGCAGATCACGGGCAGGCGCTGCCGTGGACGTGCCGGCTGGCGACATGCCGAAGACCGCCAGGAGCACAACGCGCAACGACAACCCCGCCACTCTGTCGGCAATCCGCATTTCGGTTCTCCCCGATCCTGCCTGCTTCGCGATCTCTACGAGCATCGTGAGCCTGTCCGCGCGCTCCATTTCCCCATGTTATCGCAGATCCGGTCGCCTCTCCGCGGGCGATAGTCGTTGACAACCGGTGTGGACGACGTAGGATCTATCGGGTTGGGGTATTGATTGTCCGGGTGCCTGGCCGGGATCGTGTGCGGCCGCAGGGAAAACCGATGACGCGACGCTTACTCGTCCTCTTCGGCGTCTGGATGGTAGCCGGGATGGTGTGGCTCGCGCCTGCGGCGACGGCCGGCCCGGGGCAGGGTCCTGCTGCCGCGGAGCCCTCGCCGGTAGCCGCCCACGAGGCGCTGCTTCAGCGCTACTGCCTGACGTGCCACAACGAGCGGCTCGCCGCCCGCGGCACGGTTCCGATCGCGTTGCGCACTGCCGATCTGGCCGACGTGCCGGGCACGGCGGACGTCTGGGAGAAGGTGATCCGCAAGCTTCGCACCGGTTCGATGCCGCCGGCCGGCAGACCGCGTCCCGAGGCGGAGGCCAGCGACGCGCTCGCGGCCTGGCTGGAGACCGAGATCGACCGCGTCGCCGCCACCCATCCCAATCCGGGGCGGACGGAGCCGTTGCACCGCCTCAACCGCACGGAGTACCAGAACGCGATCCGCGATCTGCTGGCGTTCGACGTCGACGCCGCGGCGCTGGTTCCGGCCGACGATCAGAGCTACGGGTTCGACAACATCGCGGGAGTGCTGAAGGTTTCGCCGACGCTGCTCGAGCGGTACATGAACGCGGCGCGCGCGATCAGCCGCCTGGCCGTCGGGGCGTCGCCGCTGGCGCCGGCCGGCGAGACGTTCCGCATCGTATCCGACCTGTCCCAGTACCAGCATCGGGACGGCCTGCCGTTCGGGACGCGCGGCGGCATGTCCGTCGAGTACAACTTCCCGCGCGACGCCGAGTACGAGATCGAGCTGGAGCTGCTCGACCTGTTCGCCGGCGCCCCGATCCGCGAGCCGCACCAGCTCGAGCTCAGCGTCGACGGCGAGCGGGTCGCCGTCTTCCACCTGACGCCGCCCGACCCCGACCGCGATCAGGGCGCGGCCTACAACCGCGGTCCCGACTCGCTGCAGGCCCGCGTGCAGGTCGGGGCCGGCCCGCGGGTGGTGACGGCGGCGTTCATCAAGAAGACCAGCGCGCTTGCCGAGAGCGTCCGGCAGCCCTTCGACCGGCCGCACGGCGAAGGCGACTATCTGCTGTACCAGCCGCATCTGGGCACGCTGACCATCTCCGGCCCGTTCAATGCGCTCGGGGCCGGCGACACGCCGTCGCGGAGCCGCATCTTCGTCTGCCGGCCGGAGGGCGAGGCGGCCGAGAAGCCGTGCGCGCGGGAGATCATCTCGACGCTGGCGCGGCGCGCCTACCGGCGGCCGGTGACAACCGCGGACGTCGACGCGCTGCTCGCCTTCTACGACGAGGGCCGGGCCACGGGCGGTTTCGAGGCCGGCGTGGAGCGGGCGGTCCGCGCGCTTCTCGTGAGCCCCGACTTCCTGTTTCGCGTGGTGTCGGATCCGCCCGGTACCGCGGCCGGGGCCCCCTACCGGCTGAGCGACCTGGAGCTGGCGTCGCGCATCTCGTTCTTCCTCTGGAGCAGCATTCCGGACGACGAGCTGCTGGACGCCGCCGCCGCGGGGCGGCTGCGGGACCCCGGCGTCCTGGAACGGCAGGTGCGGCGTATGCTGGCCGATCCGCGGTCAGAGGCGCTGGCGAAGAACTTCGCCGGCCAGTGGCTGCGCCTGCGCAACATCTCGGGCGCCCTTCCGTCGGACGTGCTCTTCCCCGACTTCGGCGAGAGCCTGCGGCAGGACTTCGTCCGGGAGACCGAGCTGTTCTTCGACAGCGTCATGCGCGAGGACCGGAGCGTCACCGAGCTGCTGACCGCCGACTACACGTTCCTCAACGAACGCCTGGCCCGGCACTACGGCGTAACCGGCGTCTACGGCAGCGACTTCCGGCGCGTGGCGCTGACCGACCGCAACCGGCGCGGCCTGCTCGGCCAGGGCAGCATCCTGACCGTCACCTCGTACTCCGACCGCACGTCGCCGGTCGGACGCGGCAAGTGGGTGCTGGAGAACGTCCTCGGGACGCCGCCGCCGCCGCCGCCGCCCAACGTCCCGGAGCTGGAGCCGGCCGAGGACGCGGGCAGGGTGCTGGCGATGCGCGAGCGGATGGAGCAGCACCGGGCGAACCCGGTCTGCGCGAGCTGCCATCGGTTGATGGACCCGCTGGGGCTGGCCCTGGAGAACTTCGACGCGGTGGGCCGCTGGCGCGGGCACATGCCGGGCGGCATCGCCATCGACGCGTCCGGTGCGATGCCCGACGGGACGCCGTTCGACGGCCCCGCGGATTTGCGCGGGCTGCTCGTCCGGAACCCGGAGCAGTTCGTCACGGTCGTGGCCGAGAAGCTGCTGACCTATGCGCTCGGCCGCGGCGTGGAGTACTACGACGCGCC
>WTGR01000868.1 GCA_011523485.1 Acidobacteriota bacterium | reverse complement strand
GCCGGCGAAGCGGGCCCGGTCGAGGGTCAGCGTGGTGCTCGCGAAGGCGCCGCCCGGCGCCGGGGCGATCTCGTCGGTGACGCCGACCCCTTCGCCGCCGTTGCGGTCCCACCCGACGACAAAGGACGTCGTCAATTCGGTGGCGTAGGTCAGCGTCAGCGTGACAGGCTCGTCGATGTCGAACGCGTAGTCGTCGTCGACGTCCAGGACGAAGAGCGCGCCGACGAGGCACGAGCGCCCCTCGACGTCCCGCACCTCCATCGTGCGCCGGGTGCCCGGGGTGCCCAGCTCGGAACGGCTCACCGCGAGCACGCGGGGAACGCGGTCGCGCTGCCACGGCGCCACCTCGACGTAGCGGGCCTCGCTGCCGTGGGCCTCCACCGTCGTGTCGCCGGCCGCCAGCCAGACCGTCGCGGCCAGCAGCAGCAGCGCCGGCGCCGTCCGCCGGAAGTCGTCGCGTGTCATGTCGGCGTTCCTTTCCGTCGTCGCGGGCGAGTCACGAGAGGGATCGAAGTCGGGCTCGTGTCCATCTGCGCGCGCCTCATGACTCATTTGCACCGCGTCCCTCGCCCGGTGCACTCTCCGTCGCGGCGTTCGTTGCGGCGATGCTGCTCTGCGGAGGCTGCACGCAGGTGCGGCCCGATGCGGCTTCCATGCTCCGGATGTGCCGGACAATGGCGTCGATGTCATAGTTGAAACGCGCTGCGAGCCTGTCGCGCACGGCGCGCACCTCGGCCACAATCGGATCAGGTTTCATCGTCCTCCTCCGCTACGACAAGCTGCTCCGGCGTGCACAGGAGCGCGGGTCGATACCGGCGTCTCGACACACGGCCTCGATCCGTGGCCGCGCCGTGGCGATCTCGCGGTGTCTTGGCACGGCGGAACGCCGGTCTCCGGACCGGTTGCGCCACCAGGAATGCCGCGATCCTTCGCGGACCAGCGCGCACCCTGGTCCTGCAGGTCGAACGCCGCTGTCCTGACCGCCTTCTGCTCGTCGCCGGTCAGCTTCGCGAGGCGGTCGGTGAAGGTGTCGGCGATGCGGAACTGCATCCCTCAAGGTCCGTGGTCATCGCGGCCTGCACTGTCCCCCGCCGGTTGCGCCGCCTCATCGACCGGTCGAACCACCCGCCGGGGCGGATATCGCACGTATTCGAGACCAGATTCGGCCTGTCGCTGGCGGATGCGTCGGAAGATCTCGCGGACATCGTAGCCGCACTCGGCGGCGAGCTTGTCGCGTATCGCACGCACCTCGGCCACGATAGGGTCATGGTTCATCGTCGGCACCCTCCATCAGTTCGTCGGGGCTGCAGATCACCGGACACTCGAAGCCGGCGTGCCGGCAGGCGGTCTCTATCCGCCGCTTCGCCGCTGCGTTCGCAATATGCTTGAAGTTCCATGTCACAAGATAGTCGATGCCGTTCGCCGCCGCGACGGCGACGTGCGCAGCGTCAGGCGCGGCCCTTTCCGGCAGCGCGCCGGTACCCACCAAGCGCTCCGTCAGCTCCTGTGCCGCCGTCGCGTCGAGCCGCACGAAAGAGGCAAGGGCATCGAGACGGGCGCGGGCCGCTGCCGGATCGCCTCCTGCGGCCTCCTGAAGAACGAGATCCGAGACAACCAGCTCGAATCTCCGGGGAGCGGTTGCCCACCAGTCTCGCGTGCTCTGCTGCCGTCCCGCAATCACGATGTCACGCGCGGGCCGCGCGGTCAGATAGCTGACGATGCTGGTCTCGACGTAGACACGGGGCTTCATGACCAACCATCCTCACACTCGGAAGACCTTCATCACCTCGTCGCCGAGGTGGTTGATGACCTTGACGGCGACGCGGCCCGACGCGGGGCGGTCGAACGGACGCGAGACGTCGCTACGAAGCGACGTCCATGCGTCGGCGTCGATCCGGCAGCTCGCGCCAGCGATCCACCTGGTGGCGGACGCCGCCGATGACGCCGTCAGGTCGTACTGCTGCGCCTCGGTCCCGAGCGCCTCCGCGGCCGCGTCGAAGAGGATCGTCTCCTGCTGGATGCCCTTCTGTTTCTTCGGCTTCGGGATCGGCGTGATGAACGCGACCTTGCGCCGCTCGGGGAGGATCCTGTTCGTCGGTTGGCCGCTCGGGTCGAGCTCCCAATGGCGGGGCGGGTACCCGTACGGCGAGTTCAGAATCGGTTGCTCGAAGAAGGCAGCCGTCGTCGCCATGGCCGGTCGAAGTCTAGCGCACGCGCCGGGAATCCCGTGCTACGGTGAACCCGGTGGGATTGCCGCGGGAACCGAAGCGTCGTGATTGTCAGACCCACGACCGATGAAGAGGCACAGGCCCATGCGCGAGCCTATCCACCCGGGCGAGACGCTGCGCGAGGACCTCGCCGCGCTCGGCATGAGCGCGGCGGAGCTTGCGCGGCGCATCGAGGTACCGGTGAACCGCATCACTCAGATTCTCAACGGCCGGCGCGCGGTCACCGGCGACACGGCGCTGCGCCTCGGGCGCTTCTTCGGGACCTCGGGCGAGTTCTGGCTCAACCTCCAGAAGCTCTACGAGCTGCGGCTTGCGGAGCGCGAGAACGGCGCAGCGATCGCCCGGCTGCCCACCCTGGACGCGGCCAGGGACCTGCACGCGGCAGGCTGACTGGCGGCCACTCCCGACCGGCCCCGAGCGCTCCCGCCGGACAGGATCGACAGATCGAAACCGCGTTCATCGTACAGCTTGTACTTTGCGTCGATCGCCACCCGGCAATCCGACGCTCCGCGCCGCTCGACCACGACGTCCGGGATGATGTTCGTGTAGGGACGTTGGCTCGAGACATTCCACACGACGGACCTGAAAGATAGCTGAGACGTCACGCGATACCGGGCCGCCGGCAAGACCTGCTCGACGACCCGGGTCACAAAGCGCTCGAACAACTGGTTCATGTTCAGCAAGAACGAGAAAGACCGGGTCTCTCCAGGTGCGAACAGGACGACCTGCCGATGGTGCGCGGCCGGATTCTCGGCGACCGCCAGGTGCTCGAACGCTTCGGCCAGCTCGACCTGCTTCATCAACCACCAGACCGCGAATCGCCTTGCCTGGTAGGTCTTTCCCGTCCCCGGTGGCCCATACAGAATGAGTTGGCCCTTGCGTTCGAGGGCCGCGGCGACGCGACCGTACACGGGATCGACCACGATCGGTTCGCTTCCTCTTCCGCCGACGATGGTCTTCAGCAGCGTGTCGGGTACCTTCGCGACGGTCACGGTCGCCCAGCTCTTCTGGGCTAGCCCAGCGCGTAGTCTTCCAGCCTCATCTCCGGCCATTGATCGAGTGGAAAGCGCTTCAGGATCTCGGCACGCTGCGCTCGATACCCCTCGGCGGCCGGAGTTGTGGGCGAGCGGTCGAATTGCGCGATCACGTCGCTGAGTGTGAGGTCGCTCTTGATCATTGCGCTCGGATTATCCCCTGTCCCACGACCCGCGACAGCAAGCGGTCACACCTGAGCCCGCACGGCGTCGAGGAATTCCGAGCCGGGGTCTACGCCCGTCACCAGCAACCGGTCGAGTCGCGAGTTGCACGCGTCTCTCCGAGGCGAGCCGCGTCCTCAGGAACCTGCGCAATCTGCGACCTGTCGGGCAACTCGTAGTGCAGGATGTCATCGAAGCGACGGAAGAGCGCCTTCATCACCTCGTCGCCGAGGTGGTTGATGACTTTGATGGCGATGCGGCCCCGACGCGGGGGCGGTCGAAAACGACCCCGTCGTGTCGAAAGGTCAACACCGGTGTCCTCAATTGAATCTGATGCCGAACAGTCCGCCTGTCTCGGTCGCGTCCGTCAACCTGGGCTCGACGACGTGATCCCGCACGTCGAATCCCTCCGTAAACCCCTCCGACGGCACGGAATCCGAATTCAGCGTGACGATGTACTGGAATCCGCCGGCGGCTGCCCTCTGCGCGCCGAGCTGGAGCGCCTTGGCCACTTGGCGTTCGTCCACGCCATCGAACAGATGGCTGTCATGGATCAGGAATCCAGGCCAACGCCCGTGTCGGCCGCAGATCTCCATCAACATGAAATCGAAACAGAAGATCTGCATGTTCGTGATTCCCTTGCTGCGTTCCGCCTCGATATGCACCTCGAACCGCGGGCCGTTGGGTGTCTCGGAAATGGTCAAGCTGCCCGCGCGTTCGTAGAGGGACCGCGAAAGCTCCTCGAAGCACAAGATGACTTCGCGTACGACGTCGTCACGCTCGTGGATGTCGTCCCGCAACGCCTTCACCAGGCGCGTGCGCTCCAGGTCCAGTTCGGTCTTCGTCCTGTCGAGTCGTTCGGCGGTCGCCAGCTTCTGCTTCAGCATTTCGACATCCGCCTCGGCTCTCCCGAGCTCCTCTCGCAGTCCGGTATAGTGCTCCAGCGCACCTCCCGCCTCGAGCACACCCATGATCTGTGCGCGCCGCCCGTCGAGTCGGGCCTTCCGCAGGTCCCGCTCGGCGACCCGCCCTTGCGCGCTCTCGATCTCCGCACCGAGATGCGCGCGTCGATTCTCGATGATCGTGCGGTGGAACCGCTCGACCTCAGCAATCCGTCTGCGAGGCAGCTCCGGCAGGACGATGCCGGCCTCGGCATACAGCTTGGCCAGATCCTGCGTGTCCGGTGCGCTCTCCATGGCCAGCGATTCCTGCAACTCGCGGATCAGATCGTGATCGACGATGTTCTCGAGGTTCAGGCTGTCGATCTCGCCGGTAATCCTGCTGGCCTCGACTTCCAGCTCCTTGTATTCCGGCACGACATGGAAGGAATCGAGTCTCTCGCGCAGGCGATTTGCCCGATCTTCGGCGACCGCCAGCTTGGTGCGCAGCTCGGCGGCATTGCCGATGTACGGCCCGAGTTCGCCGGTTCGGGCAGCTCTGCGAAGCTCCTTCGTGACCTTCTCCCGATTGCGCAATTCCTGAAAGCGAACAGGAATCGACCAGTCCAATCCCAGCAGATAGCAGACCGTCACCTGCCGATCCCACAACTGCTGCATCGTCGAGTGCTGCATCGGATCCTGGAAACCTCCGCCTTCCTGTCTGCGGGCCACGAACGAGAAGAGCGAACGGAGTCCGGGATGGAACCGCTCGGCGCCGCCGTCATCAGCCGGCAGTCCGAACCACGCGGCGCCAAGAGCGCTCTTCCATTCCTCGTTCGAGAGCACCCGCCGACGCGCGGCAGGCGGCGACGTTTCTTCTCCGCGGAACAGCGGCGGACTCTCCGTCGATGCAGCCAGCCATTCTCCAAGGTCGCCGGCAATGTCGATACGGCTCGGCTTCTGGCCGCTCCGGGAGATGGAGCAGCTCTTCCCGCCGATGTCGACGGTCGCCGTGAACGTCCAGTCCCGCAGTGCTTCCGATCGAAAGATCCCGGCCGGCCTGGCGTCCGCGCCGAACAGGAAATGGACCAACTCGACGAAGCTGGTCTTGCCCGCGCCGTTGCGCGACTGACGATCGCTCGCGCCCCGACTCTTGTCGGCGAGGATGACGTTCAGTCCCGGACCGAACGTCAGCGTCTTGAAGGACTCGCGATCGCTGCCCACGGACCGGATCATGGTCCTGCCCTGCGGATCACGCCGCGCTCGAACTCGATGGCGCGTATCGTGTACAGCAGATCGAGCGCAAGCACGAACCACCGGTAGTCGACGACGGCGCCGGCGTCGTCGATGGACCGGCGGCGCCGGATCGCGTCCCAGAGTTTCGATATCGTCATCGGCCGTTCCAGTGCGCCGATCACCTCACCTCCCACGCCGATGAGACACCGATCAGGCCGAATGTGCTTGGTCGGCAGGATCATTCCCCTCCTCCGGATCCTCGAAAATGTCGCACCGCTCGAAGAAATAGGAAAGAACGGCCAGCACGGCGGCCTGGCGCGCCGGCTCGCCGCCCATGCCGGCATACTGCTGCAGATGCGCGAACACCTGATCCGCGGATCTGGCGCCATCGTTCAGTTGGGCGTACCGCCGCCGAAAGGCCTCGGCAATGCGCTCGCCCAGGTCCGGGCGTCTGTTCTTCGTGAACCACGTCTCGACCAGAGCCTCCTTGCGCCGCCCAAGCCGAAGCAGGGCGGCTGCATCCGCCGAAAGCCGGTTCTTCTCCAGCTTGTTCCTCGAGGGCGGCGTGAGCGGCTCCTCGCCCGGTTCGGGATCCATGAACTGAAGCTGGTGGATGACCGGCTGGAGGTCCGCCATCGCCAGCGTCTCCAACCCCGACTTCGACGGTGCGAAACCGAACAGCGCCTGCTGATCCGCCAGGGGCAGACCATCGGCGAGCTTCTGCAACGCAGGCTCCGTCCAAATCTGGATCGTCACTTCCGGATGGCCCTGTCGAAGGCGGGCGAGGAGCTGACCCGATGACGCCGGCAGCCCACGATCGTCGTTGTGCACCAGGACCCATTCCGCCATGTCGCCGCCCCAGTTCGCGTACGCCCCGATGAAGTCTCGCTCGATCTTCGAGTTCAACGGCGCCTCCTTCATCTCGTACGGGGCATAGCACTGAAAGACCGTGCGAGTGCTTACCCGGCGGCCGTCGCACTTCAGATCGCCGCGCTTTCCGTACGGACGGACCGCTTCAAAGTCCGGCCCGAACGCACGAGCCGCGAGTCGGGCGAACCAGTCCTGGAACTCGGCGCCCTTCTTCTCGAGAAACGCATTGCGGAACATCAACCTGTAGAACGCAGCCTGCACTTCATCCATCTGATCATCACCTGCGTCCGGTCACACCCGGAACACCTTCATCACCTCGTCGCCGAGGTGGTTGATCACACGACGCTGAAGGCCGAGATCGACGCCGACGCGTGGGCGTCGCTCCACAGCGACC
>WTGR01000889.1 GCA_011523485.1 Acidobacteriota bacterium | reverse complement strand
GCCGGCACCTCGAGGTTGTCGAAGAACACCTCGGTGGTGGCGTGGTTCATCATCGCCCGCAGCGGCCGGATGGTGACGCCGTTGCCGACGGCACTGCGCAGATCGACGAGGAACACGGACAGCCCGTCCGTCTTCTTCACGACCTCCTCGCGCGGCGTCGTGCGCGCGATCAGCAGCATCAGATCCGAGTACTCGGCCCGCGAGATCCACACTTTCTGGCCGTTGACCACGTAGCGGTCGCCGGCGCGCACCGCCATGGTCTGGAGCTGCGTGGTGTCGGTGCCGGTGGTCGGCTCGGTCACCCCGAAGGCCTGCAGCCGCAACTCCCCGCTCGCGATCTTCGGCAGGTACTCGCGCTTCTGCTCCTCGGATCCGTGCCGCAGCAGCGTGCCCATGATGTACATCTGCGCGTGGCACGCGGCGGCGTTGCCTCCCGATCGGTTGACCTCTTCCAGGATGATCGCCGCCTCGGTGATCCCCAGCCCCGACCCGCCGTACTGCTCCGGTATCAGCGCGGCGAGATAACCCGCCTCGGTGAGCGTCTGGACGAACTCGTCCGGATAGGCCTCCTTCCGGTCGAGGTCCCGCCAGTAGGTATCGGGAAACCGCCGGCACAGCTCGCCGACGGCGCTTCGCAGGTCCTGGTGCAGCTCGACGTCGGGTACGGTCACGGTCCTCCTTCGTGCTGGGCACATTCTCGCGCCCCGGCCGCGCCGAAGGCAAACGGCCGGCGCCGCGCTCGACCACGGGCGACAGATCCGCAATCGCCCGCCGCTACCGGTGCGCGACCCGTCCGCGGTCGAGCCGAGACGCACTCCTGGAAGTGCTTTCAGGCCCGGCCGACGCCTCTGCTACAATCCGCTCGGCATGCTGACACGTGTCCACATCGACAATTACAAGTGCCTCACCAACTTCGACCTGCGCCTGGATAACCTCACGCTGCTTGCCGGAGCGAACGGTTGCGGCAAGTCGGCCGTATTCGAGGTGATGGACAAGCTGCGCGATTTCGCGCGCGACACGCGGATCGAGAAGCTGTTTCTCGCGGACGACCTCACCCGATGGACGACGAAGAGAGAGCAGCGCTTCGAGCTCGAATTCTCCACGGACGCCGGGGTATTCGCATACAAGTTGGTTGTCGAGCACAAGCTGGACAGGAAAAGGGGCGCAGAAATCAAGAACGAACACCTTTTGTACGGTGGCAAGCCGGTATTGTCGCATGCCGACCGGGAGTTGAAGCTCTACCGCGACGACGGCAAGGAAACTACCTATCCCTTTGGCCTGTTCCGTTCCGCACTGGGGACGGAGGCCGACGAACGCCTCTATTCGCGTCTGCATCGATTCCGTGACCTCGTGTGCGGGTTCCAAACGCTCGCGCTGGCGCCAAGCCTGATCGACAGCGGGTCCAAGGCCGAATCCGACGTACTCGCTCGCGACGGAACGAACTTCGCCGCCTGGTACCGCGGCCAGATTCTGAACGATCCGCACCAGCTTCGGACGGTTGCCGATCGCCTTGCGGAAGTACTTCCCGGGTTCGCCGGCCTGAAGCTGTCGGCAAGGACCGGTGACTATCGCGAGCTTCTGGCCACGTTCTCGTCGGAAGGTGACGGCGCCTCCCGCGCCTATCGTTTCGATCAGCTTTCAGACGGACAGCGGGCTCTACTCGTACTGTATTCGCTCGTTTTCGAGACGATACCTGATACAGGGTCCCCGGGTGGTTCCGCCGACATCCCACGCACCCTGTTCCTCGACGAGCCGGACAACTACGTGACCCTACCTGAGCTGCAGCCCTGGCTCGCCGAGCTCGAAGACGGCGCTGGGGATACGCTGCCACAAGTAGTACTGATCTCGCATCACCCCGAGGCTATAGACTTCCTGGCCCACAACACGGTTTGGCTCGCCCGTGAGCCCGAGAGCCACACACGCATTGTGAAGCCCAAGAACGACACCGGCCTGCGGATGTCGGAAATCTACGCGAGGGGATGGGCGCCATGAAGCCGGCGCAGGTCATCGTTCTCTGCGAAGACAAGCAGCAGGAAGTCTTTGTCCGTCGTTTCATGAAGCCAAGAACGAACCATCCAATACGTATCGTGTCGGCCCCTGTCGGGGAGGGTGCGGGCGAGCAGTTCGTTCGCGAACAGTACCCTCATCAATTGCGGGCGCTTCGTGCAGCTCACGTGAATGCCGTCCTGGTAGTCATGATCGACGGCGACACCGCCGGTGCGGAGGAACGAGCAACGCAGTTGCAGGAGTCCTGTCGCCAACTCGGGGTCCCGCCGCGGACGCCGCAGGACCGTGTTGCGCTCGCGGCGCCGACGTACAGCATCGAGACGTGGCTTCGCTACCTGGATGGCCACACCGTAAACGAGACAGAACGCGATCGGCATCTGCAGCATCCCGGCGACTGCAAGACGCACGTCCGGACGCTCGCGGACATGTGCAGTCGTCGACGATTGCGGCAACCCGCTCCGCCGTCTCTGGTCGCCGCCTGTGACGAGTTCAGGGATCTTTTTCCCTGAACCTGAACCAGCAGTGACACGCGGCGCCGGTCCTGAGTACTCGGAGGGACATGTCGATCGAGCCCATGCTAGGATCTCCCGTCGTCGGTACCACCATCCCCATGGGCTCGGCTCCGCAACTCGCCTCCGGCGTCCAGGCGGCCTCGAATCGTGCCGGCGGGCAACGGGTCGGCAATGATCGGCGCGCTCGTCCGTTCCTGAAGTGGGCCGGCGGCAAGCGCCAGCTCCTTCCCGCACTTCGCGAGTTCTACCCCGGCGAGTTCAGGACGTACCACGAGCCGTTTCTCGGGAGCGGCGCCGTCTTCTTCGACCTCGCCGACAGCGGCGCGCTGCACCCGGGCAGGGTCAGGCTCACCGACGTCAACGCCGACCTGATCGGCTGCTGCCTCCGCCTGCGCGACGAGCCCCACGCGGTGATCGGATACCTCCGGCAACTCGAGGCGGGCTACGCGGCAGCGCCGGAGGAGCACTACTATCGCATCCGGGACGAGGTCTTCAACCCGGCGCGCGCAGCCATCACGAACGGTCGTCACCCGCGGCCGGAGGCGTACTCGCCCGAGCTCGCCGGGATGCTCATCTACCTCAACCGCACCGGCTACAACGGTCTTTTCCGCCTGAACTCGAGTGGGCTTTTCAACGTCCCCCGCGGCAGGTACAAGAACCCCAGGATCTGCGACGAAGAGAACCTCCGGCGGGTGTCCTCCACACTGTCGGCACTCTCCGCGAAGATGGAACACACCTCGTTCGATACGGTGCTGCGGTACGCGCGCGCGGGCGACTTCATATATTTCGATCCGCCGTACGCCCCCATGAGCGCCACAGCGCACTTCACGTCCTATACGTCGGACGGTTTCGGCGGCGAAGACCAGCGGCGCCTCCAGCAGGTGATGATCGAATTGGCGAAGAGGAAGTGTTCCGTCCTGCTGAGCAACTCGACGGCACCCGACATCGCCGCCCTGTACGACGGTAACGCGGACGCGGAAACCGCCGGCCTCCAGGCGCACAAGGTCCCCGCCCGCCGCGCCATCAACTCCAACGCCTCCCGCAGAGGCCCCGTTCTCGAATACGTCATCACCAACCTGCCGAGACGGGCGGTATAGATGGCCGGTGGGCGCACGGCCATAGCGAGCGGTGCGGACCTCGAACGAGAGGTGGCGCGCCTGGCCGAACGGCTCGGGCTTCGCGTCGGCAGCCAGATCAGGGTCGGCCGGCGCCTCTGGGGAGCTGAACGCCGTATCGATCTGGTCTTGCGTTACGGCGACTCCGGCCGGAGCCTCGGGATCGAATGCAAGTACCAGGGCGTCGGCGGCTCCGCGGAGGAGAAGATCCCGGCGACGATCCAGGACATCGCGGCGTGGCCCATTCCGGGTATCGTCGTCTTTGGCGGACAGGGATTCTCGGACAACATGCGAGCCTACCTGCATTCGACGGGCAAGGCCGTGGCCTATGAGGACCTGCGAGGATGGCTGACACTCTTCTTCGGTCTGCAGGACGACTGATCCGACCGGGCGAGGGCGACACGGCGGCGGGGGTGACCCTCGGCTCCGAACGGCTCCTCGCCTCCGGCATGCTGACCGGCTGGCGCGTCGGCGTCGTCTCGAACCCCGCCTCGGTGGACGGTGCGTTCCGCCACGTCGTGGACCGCATCGCCGCGGAGCCGGGCGTGACGCTGGCCGCGCTGTTCGGCCCGCAGCACGGCTTCCATGCCGACGTGCAGGACAACATGGTGGAGACCGCCCACGCGCGGCACCCTCGCCTCGGCGTGCCGATCCACTCGCTCTACAGCGACACGCGGGAGCCGACGGCGGAGATGCTCGACGGGCTCGACCTGCTGGTGATCGACCTGCAGGACGTCGGGACCCGCGTCTACACGTACATCTACACGCTGGCCAACTGCCTGCGGGCGGCGCGGCGGTGCGGGTTGCCGGTGGTGGTGTGCGACCGGCCCAACCCGATCGGCGGCGAGGCGGTCGAGGGACCGGTCCTCGACCCCGCGTTCGCCTCCTTCGTCGGGCAGTTCCCGATCCCCCTGCGCCACGGCATGACGATCGGCGAGCTGGCGAGGCTGTTCAACGACCGGTTCGGAATCGGCGCCGACCTGCGGATCATGCCGCTCGACGGCTGGTCGCGCGCGATGCACCACGACGAGGCCGGCGCCCCCTGGGTCATCCCGTCACCGAACCTGCCGACCCTCGACAGCGCGCTGGTGTATCCGGGGATGGTGCTGCTGGAGGGGACGCTCCTGTCGGAGGGCCGCGGCACCACGCGGCCGTTCGAGCTGGTGGGCGCCCCCGGGATCGATCCGGAGGGACTGGCCGGATCCCTGAACGGGCTCGGCCTGCCCGGCGTACACTTCCGGCCGGCGACCTTCGAACCGACCTTTCAGAAGCACGCCGGACGGCCCTGCGGCGGCTGCCAGATCCACGTGACCGACCGGCGCACGTTCCGTCCCGTGCTGGCCGGGGTCGCGGTGATCGCGGCGTGCCGGGACGCGCTCGGGGAGCGTTTCGGCTGGCGCGAGCCGCCGTACGAGTACGAGCACGACCGCATGCCGATCGACATCCTGGCCGGCTCGGCCACGCTGCGGCGCGAGGTCGACGCCGGCCGCACCGCCGCCGAAATCGCCTCGGGCTGGGAGGACGCCGTCGAGGCGTTCGAGGCGATCCGGCGGGACTTCCTCCTGTACTGAGCCGGCCGGCGGGTAGTGTCTCAGTTTGACCTTCGTGCTCATGAGTCCTCCCTTGCAGACATTTGCATGCTACCCGTTGCATCCGGGACAATGCGACCACGACGAAGCGACGACGGAGATCGAGACCCTGACTCCACCGGAGGGGAGTCGCCGGGCCGGTTGCCACACGTCATCCTGGGCCACGTCGGTCGCAGGGACCTCGCCTGTTCCCCGCTGGCGCGGGTGTTGTAGTCGGCGAGCGACCCGGCGTCAGGCAACGTGGCCGACGACCGGACGACGTGTGGCACCGCCAGCGTAGCACGAACGGCTGCGGTCGGTTACCATTGGGATCGTCAGGAGGGAATGAGACATGAAGGGACCGAAGGGCGAATGGCGACCCGATGACCCGGTTGGGTGCGCCGTCCACGTGGCGAGGATCGCCACCGGCCAGGCCGAGGAAGTGTTCGAGGCACCGCGCCGGAACGTTGACCATGCCGCAGCCAGCAAGCGCGCGTCCGACGCGGCGAAGGTGCGTGCGGCGAAGTTGTCGCCGGAGCGACGTCGCGAGAGCGCCGCAGCCGGTGTCGCCGCGCGGATGGGGTCCTGACAATACGTCGGACAAAAACGCCGCAACGATGGAGCCTGATTGAGTGATGCCGCTGTACCTTGTCATCAAGCCGGAGGATGAAGGCCCGCTTTCGAACGACAGCGTCAAGGACTGCGCTGAGATTGCCAGTTCTGTGGGTGTATCTTCTGAAAAGGATAACAACATTTGGGTAGTTCGTACCTCGCTAGAAACGTGCGGAAAGGTGGCTGACGTATTGGGGATAGGCGACGGTGATGCCGGTTTGGTTTTCAAGATTACAACCGAGAGCGACGGATTCTATTACAACCGGTTTTGGGACTCGCTCAAGACTATGGAGGAGGCAGATAGGAAATGACTGAACCAGTCGACATCAAAGACTGGCGCCGGGGCCGTCGCCCTCCTCGTCGTCCTGGCGACACAGGCGGCGATGGAGCCGGACCCAACGAACCCAATGACACTTCCAGACGCCTTCGGCGAGGTTGAGCGAGAAGTGGATCGAATCCCTGGAGAAATCCGAACGCAGACAGCTACTATTTCTGGTCAACTGGACGTACTGAACACGAAACTCGACGCGAAATTCGAAACCGTGGCGACGAGAGAATGGATCATGGGCACCGCACTGTGGGTGTACGCGCTGATTGTCGCGTTAGTCTTGGGTGTCGTTTCGATCATCGTGAGCATTGCGCTGAACGCCATTGACCGTCCCGCAGAGCCAGTGGCGGTTCCCATCTTGCGGGGGTCGGAACAGGATCAACCCGCTGAGACTCCAGAGCAGGGGAGTGAGCAGGCTGACCCAGTGACCCAACCCGGAGAGAGCCGCTAGCTAGAATCCGTAGTTATTAACATAATCACTTGCGGCCTGTATCATTATGACTATGAACAGGCTGCCGGTTGAGAAGCGCGCCGCGATTCTGTCGATGCTCGTCGAGGGGCGGCACAATATCAGGAGGACCTTCCGGTGCGCCCCGTGGTGCGGCGCTTCGACATCGAGGTCGGCCACTGCTCGCAGTGTCGGCGGCGTATCCAGGGCCGTCACCCGCTGCAGACCTCCGACGCGTTGGGGGCGGCCCGCG
>WTGR01000101.1 GCA_011523485.1 Acidobacteriota bacterium | reverse complement strand
GCGCGCTGGCGAAGCCCCAGTCGAAGCCCCACTGCATGCGGTCCACGCCGTAGTCCTCGCTGTAGTTCCTGCGCCAGAGGAGCTCGCCGGTATCGACGCGCAGCGCGGAGAGGGTGCCGTCACGCCCGAGAACGTACACGCGATCGTCGTCGACCGTCGGCGTCGCGCCGGGCCCGACCTCCCATTGCACGCCGGCGTAGTCGGCTGCCCACTCCTGGACCCACAGCACCTCGCCGGTCTCCTCGTCGAAGGCCATGGCGCGCTCGGTGCCGCGCATTCCGTCGGTCGGCTCCCAGTCGGTCGCGAATACGCGGCCATCGGCGACCGCCGGTCCCGCGAACCCCGCCTTGATCGGCATTCGCCAGCGCACTTTCAACCCTTCGGCCGGGAACGACTCGATCAGTCCGGTCTCGCGCCACTCGCCCAGCCGGCCCTCGCCGCGAAACTCCGGCCAGTCGTCGGCATGGATGTCCGCGACGCCGCCCACGAGCACCGCCAGGCCGCCGAACAGCGCCGCTTTCCACGTCTTCATGATGGGTTTCCCCGCGGCCGTCAGCGGCCCGCCAGCTCGTTGTAGATCGCCTCGACGTTCGCTCGCGCCCGTGCCATGTCGTAGTCGGCGTAGCGCTCCGGCAGGTCGAGATTCGCGACCGCCTGGTCGACGCTCCGCCCGGCCTCGTACGACGCCCTCACCGAGGCCAGGAAGTCCCGATTGAAGTCGGCGTACTCCGCGAGGTCGTCCCAGGTCATCCATCCCGTCCATGCCCGGCGTTCCCCGCGGTCGCGCCGGCCCCGCCCGGCGTAGGTCGTGGGAATCGGGCCGTGCCCGGTGATCACCCGGTCCACGCCGTCGATGGCCTCGACCGCTTTCGCCAGCGTCTCCGGGAACGCGATGCCGCTTCCGCCGTTGGCGGTATCGATCTCCGGCGCCGCCTTGTCCGGAAAGAGGTCGCCGAGGTACGCGGTCCGCTTCTGCGGAAACACGACGACGAGGTCGCCGTCGGTGTGGGCGGGGCCGAAGTGGTGGAGCTCGACGCGGTCGAGATCCTCGAGCAGGGCGAAGCGGTCCGTGAACGTCGTCGTCGGCAGTCCCGCGCCGCCGGCGAACAGCTCCATGCGCGCCATATTCGCGAGCGTGTTCTCGTGCGCGATGATGTCGACCACGTCCGGGAACTCGCCGTTGGCGCCGGTGTGGTCGGCAGCCGCGTGCGTGCTGATGACGGTCGTCACCGGCAGGTCCGTGACCTGGTAGACCGCGTCGCTCACCGCCTGTCCCCAACCGGGCAGCTTGGTGCCGACCAGGATGACTCCGCCGTTGATCTCGTCGATCAGCGCGAGCGCGTTCGCGCCGCCGTCTCCGAGGTGGTAAAGGGTGTCGCGTACGTTCAGGGTGTCGATCCGGACGAACCGTTCCTCCTGTGCGTGTCCGCCGAACGCGAACGTGAGCAGCAGAACGACGCCCAACGTGATCGGCCCGCACCACCGTCTCATGGGTCTCCTCCTCGCATGCCGGCCCGAACGGGTCCGCGAACGCGCCGGACACGAGCATCATACCGCCGCCTGTCGGCCTGCGCCGGACCTCAGCCTCCGGAGGCCGGCACGAAGGACAGCAACCGCAACGGATTGTCGACCGTCATCACGCGGATCTGCTCGTCCGTCACCCCGGCCTCGCGCAGCATCGGGACGAACCGGGTCACGGTCTTCGCGTAGCCCGGCCCGCCGTTGCGCTGGATGTCGCTGGCGCGGGCGAAGTCGGACGCCAACAGCACGTTCTGCAGGTGTCCCGCGTCGATGAGCGCCTGGATCATCGGCACCTTGTGCCCGTCCGCCTCCGGGCCCCCGCCGAGTCGATCGAATCCCACGAAGGCGCCGCGTTCGGCCAGCCGCCGGTGGACCGTGGCCGCGGGGTCTTCCAGCCCGCCCATGTGCCCGATCACGACGCTGCCGGACGGAACACCGAGCGACTCGAAGATATCGAGCTGGGCCTCGGCTTCCAGGCCGTTGGCGGTGTGCGTGAAAACGGGCACGTTCGTCAGCAGGTGCGCCTTGCCGATGGCGTGGAACACCTTCCGCTCGCCGGGCGTCATCTCGGCGGAGCTCGCGATCTCGCCGAACGCGCCCCACCGTTCCGCGGTGGCCGCCTCGGCGAGCGCCTCGGCGATCTCGTCCTCCGTCCGGGCGGCGAGCTCCGGCGGATGAAACGGGTCGGTGTAGTAGCCGCCGCTCACCACGATCGGCATCCCGGACAGCTCCGAGACCGTGCGCAGGAACGACACGTCGCGGCCCATGTCGGCGTGACCGCCGTCGACCAGCGCAGCGACTCCCTCGCGGGCTGCCGCCTGCAGCTCCCCGACCATCGTCTCGACGTCCTGCATGAAGTAGGGGGAGTCCGGCGAGCCGATGAAGCTCTCCCGCGCCGGGTTCTCGGGCCCGACGAGTCGATCCCAGAACGGGATGTCCAGCGACATGTGCTCGTGGAAGAGCACCGCGCCGTGACTCAGCGCGTCCGGTGCGAGGTCCGCGAGAATCGTGCGCACGATGGCGCCCTCGGCGGCGGCGGATCCGGTGGGCGGCGGCGACCCCGCCACCGGCTCGTCGGTCTCCGGTACGTCGCCGCACGCGGCAGCCAGGCCCGCTCCGCACAGACCCAGGATCCGCAGCGCTTGCCGGCGGCTCCAGGCCGCGATCCGATCCGGCTCGTGTCCTGCCATCAGTCTCCTCCCGCGCTGATACCGTCGTCCGTGATGCCCGGCGAGGGCGATGCCCTGCGGGTTCCATGACACTCACATCAGAACGCCAGGCGCAAACCCCCGCCGGCGTGCGTGCCGCCGAGCTCCAGGGGCGTCGCGGATCGGCCGCCCAGGCGGACCGTGGCCGTGCCGCGGCTGTAGCGGACGCCGAACCCGACGCCGATGCGCTCGGTCAGGAGCCACGTTCCATCGAACCCGAGGTTGAATCCGAGACTGCCGGCGGTGACCGTCCTGGACCGGTGGCCCGTCAGCGTGACCTGGTCGAAATCGTCACTCGCTTCCCGCGTGTCGATCTGCGACACGAGATCCTGTCTGGCGATGAAGATCGTGGGACCCCATACGGCGCGCAGGAGGAAGGTCTCGTTGACGAACCACCAGTACTGTCCCTGAACGTGCAGGCCGATCTCCCTTCGGTTCAGGCCTCTGCGTACGCCGCTGGCCGGGCGGGAGAATCCGAAGAAGTGCGGATGCGGAACCTGGGCATCGACGCGGGCGGTCGTCGGCTCGGCGACATGGGATCCGACGAAGCCCAACGCGAGATTCTTCCACAGGCGGAAGGCGATCCCGCCGTCGAGTGCATGGTGCTTGGTGACGTCGTAGTGCGACTCGAAGGAGCCGGTCTCGTCATGCTGCTGGAAGGTGACCCGGTTCATGAACGCGTCCTGGATGAACTGCATGCCGACGTTGACGCTCACGATGCGCATCCTCTGCGCGGGCTGCTGCTCCGCGGGCTGCTGCTCCGCGGGTGGCTGCTCCGGAGGTTCCCGCTCCGCGGGCTGCTGCTCCGCGGGCTGCTGCTCCGCGGGCTGCTGCTCCGTGGGCTGCTGCTCCGCGGGCTGCTGCTCCGTGGGCTCCTGTGCGGCCGCACCGGCGGCAGCCAGCAGGAAGGCGGCGGCGAATGCCAGCGCCGCAGGTCTGGTGCGTATCCGTTGAGCGGGCATCGGCGCGCGGATCGTAGCGCCGCCGGTCGTGCGGTGGCAATCGGGCGAACGGGCGTGCAAGCGGCCCGTCGCGAGGATCGGCGTTGTGTGACTACGCGACCAACCGCTCCACCGTCCAGAACAGCCCCACGCCGGCGATCGCCAGGGAGAGCGGGACGACGACGCGCGGCCGGTACCACGGGCGATCGCGGACGCCCAGAACCACGGCGCAGGCGGCCGCGATGACCGCAAGCTGGCCCGCCTCGACGCCGACGTTGAAGGTCAGCAACGCCGTGACGAACTCCGATCGGGGCAGTCCGAGATCGGCCAGCACGCCGGCGAAGCCCATGCCGTGGAGAAGGCCGAATGCGAAGACCAGCACGACGCGCGACGGCTGCAGCTCGCTCGTGAGGAGGTTCTCCACGGCGACGTAGGCGATGGACAGGGCGATGAGCGGTTCGACCACCGACGGCGGGAGCGAGAAGACGCCGTAGATCGTCATGGCGAGGGTCAGCGTATGGGCGGCCGTGAACGCGGTCACCTGCAGCAGCAGCGGCTTCAGGCGCGTGCTGAGGAGAAAGAGGCCGAGGACGAACAGAATGTGGTCGAGCCCCTTGGGCAGAATATGCGTGAAGCCCAGGCCGAGGTACTGGGTCGCGACCTGCCAGCGGGTGAGCGGCTGCAACGCATCGATGTCGAACGCCTCGCTGATCTGCGCCGCGAGCAGCCAACGGGTGACCGGCGATCCGACGGCCGGCGCAACCGTCAAGGGGTACTCGTCGACGACGAGGTCGTAGCCGAACCGAAAAGTGCTCGCGCCGGGCGGTACGGCGCCGGACAGGCGCATCAGGCCGGGCTCGGCCAGTCCCATCGGCGCGCTGCGGTCGCGTTCGAGCGGCGGCAGATACGTCACTTCCCGCGGCGTTGCGGGGTTGTCGTCGAAAAGCAACGTGATGCCGGCGGCGAACTGCGAGCCGAGCTCGGCGAGTCGGGCGTCGCGTGCATCCACCGGCGGCAGCTCGGCTACGCCCGGGTGGAACTGCATCCACAACCAGTCGGGGTCGTTGAGGACGTCGATCCGGTATTCGTCGCCGGCGAGGAAGCTGATCAGAACGTGGGTGTTCTCGATCTCGTGGGCCGCGGCGGGGCGGACCAGGAAGATGGCCGCAAGCAGCCACGACGCCACCAACGCTCTCCGCTGCGGACCAGCCCCGACCGTTCTGCGGGTCATGCGTGTCATTCTACGAGCTTGCGCCGCGGAGTGTCCCGTGGAGGCATGCCACGGGGGCCCGGTCGAACACGGCGCGGAGATCGTCGTCTGAGGCGTACGACCGCGCCGGCAACCGGCGGGCGGAAACCGTGAGCTCGACGGCCTTCCCCGCGAACGGGTCCGGAGCCACCTGCAGCGTCGACCCGCGGCGCGCGATCGTGTAGCCCTCGTAGCGGAACACGTCGGACCACTCGCAGCAGAAGACGAGCGAGATCAGATCGCCCAGAAACACGAAGCGGTAATCCGCCCGCAGGGCGTCGAGATCGTTGTCGTAGGCGCCGTTGCGGAGAATCCTGTCGCGCTCCGCCGTCATGTCGATGCGGAACTCCTCCCACCCGGGCAGCGGATGCACGTCCAGCAGGGCGAGCGCATGCTGCGCCACCAGCGCCGCGGCCGCGGGATCGACCGCCTCGAGGCGGCCCACACCGCGCGGCCAGATGCCCTGCTTCGTCGCGTTCGGGGCGGTCATGAAGTGCTGCGGGCGCCCGCCGGCGGGGTCGAGCCGGGGTCGGTCGTCCACCTCCATCCAGCCGTTGTCGTGCTCGCGGGTGGCGAGGAGCACCGTCTCGCGCGTGGGGCTCGCGGGAAGGCCGTCGGCGCACCAGGCGGCCATGATGAGCCCGGAGAGGGCGGCATGCTCGGGCTGGGTCACGAGCAGGAAGTCGTCGTCCTCGTGTCGAACGATCATCTCGCCTCAGCATATCCGCGTATGATGAGACGGTGGCTCGGGGCTCGGCGCTCGTCGCCGTGAACACCGGGTCGACACGACGTTGAACACATCGGAGGTTCGAGATGAAGCTCGCGCGCATCGTTGCACTTACGCTGGCGCTCGCGTTCGCGGCCGCTGCGACCGCCGCCGCACAGGCCCCGCTGCCGGACGTCGACCGGTTCGGTCCGCAGGTGGGCGAGACCGTGCCGTCCTTCACGCTCGCCGACCAGAACGGGGAGGAGCGCGACCTGGAGTCCCTGATGGGACCGAACGGCCTGATGCTCGTGTTCAGCCGCTCGGCCGACTGGTGACCGTACTGCAAGACGCAGCTCGTGGAGCTGCAAAGCCGGCATGCGGACATCCAGGACAGCGGCCTCGGCCTCGCCGTCGTCACCTACGACCCGACCACGACCCTCTCGCAGTTCGCGGACGCGCGGGGGATCGAGTTCCCTCTGCTTTCCGACGAAGGCTCGGCGACCATTCGGGAGTACGGCCTCCTGAACGAGGAGATGGACCCGGCCCGTGCGCCCGAGGAGCGCCGCGCGATGATGCAGCGGCTGTACGGGATCCCGTATCCGGGGACGTTCATGCTGGATACCGAGGGCCGGGTGACCGCCCGTTTCTTCGAGGCGGCCTACCAGGAGCGTTCCACGGTGTCCAGCATCGCCGTCCGGTTCGGTGACGCGGCGGCGGGGGCGGGCCTCGCTGCGGCGAGGGTCGAGACCGATCATCTGGAGGCGCTCGTCTGGGCCACCGACGACGTGGTCGCCCCGGGCAATCGTCTGTCCCTGGTGGTCGACGTGACGCCGAAGCCCGACATGCACGTCTACGCGCCGGGGGACCACGCCTACCGGGTGATTCGTCTCCGCACGACCGCGCCCGACTTCCTGCGGAGCCACGAAGTGACCTACCCGCCGTCCGGGATGTACCGCTTCGAGCCCCTGGACGAAACGGTGGCGGTCTACGAGGAGCCGTTCCGGCTCGTGCAGGACGTCACGATTCCGATGCGGCAGGACATTGCCGAGCTGGCCGCCGTGCCGGACGCTACCGTGCGCGTCGAGGCGGTGCTGGAGTACCAGGCCTGCGACCACGCGGTGTGCTACCTGCCGCAGGCGGTGCCGTTGCGCTGGGACCTGTCCTGGCGCCCGCTGATCCGGGACTAGCCCAAGTTTAACAACGGTTCAGGCGAAGCCTTTGAAATCAATCACTTACGC
>WTGR01000022.1 GCA_011523485.1 Acidobacteriota bacterium | reverse complement strand
AGCTCCACAGCTCGCGGCCGTCGAGGTCGTACGAGCGCACCAGGTCGCTGCCCGTGGTCACGATCTCGGTGCGGTCCTCGTGCTCCCACACGAAGGGCGTCGACCAGTTCGTTCCTTCCTCGCGGTCGTCCCGCCAGCGCTCCACCCCGGTCTCGGCGTCGAGCGCCACCAGGAACGACTGCTCGTCGTTGTCGTTGACGACGTAGAGCGTCCCGTCGTGCAGCACCGGCGAGGCCGCGGGACCCCACCCGAGACGCGTGTCCGTCGCCTCGAAGCGCCGCTCCCAGATGATCGCGCCCTCCATGTCGAGGGCGTAGACGCCGACGTTGCCGAAGTAGGCGTAGACCCGCTCGCCGTCGGTCACCGGCGTCGACGAGGCGTAGGTGTTCTTCAGGTGGCGGTCGAAGTCGGGCCGGCCGGTGTGCACCTCCGACGTCCAGAGGACGTCGCCGCTCTCGAAATCTATCGCCTGCACCAGCCAGTGATGGACCGCCGCCGAGCGCTCCATCAGGTCGCCCGGCTCCGGATCCCGGAACCGCCCGCCGGAAGGCATCGGCTGCGGCGAGCCGTAGGGGAAGTAGAGCCCCATGCGCGGCTCCTCCTCCTCGCCCTCGCTGATGACGGTGGTCAGGAAGATGCGGTCGCCCCAGACCACCGGCGACGACCAGCCGAGCCCGGGGATCGGCGTCTTCCAGACGACGTTCTCGGTCGTGCTCCAGGTGAGCGGCAGCCGCGGGTCGTCCTCGACGGTCGACATGGCGTCGGCGCCCCTGAAGGCGGGCCAGTTCTCGGACGCCGCGGCCGGCGGCGCCGCGGCGGCGAGGGCGAGCAGGACGGCGGCGAACGCCGCGGTGGCGGAACGGAATCGTGCGTGGCGCATCGGATCTCCTTGATGTCGGCGGTTGCCGCCGCGATTATACGCAGGGTCGGGATGGTCGGCTTCGGTCTATGGGCCGCCGGAGCCACGGAGCAGTGAGAAACCGGCTTGCTCGAAGTGCCGGTCGAGTCCCAGCACGTCCTCGATCGCGTGCTGTCGCATGAATTCGAGACTCACGCAGTCGACGAGGCTGAGACGGCGGCGGTTCTCCCTCGACAGGCGCCGCATGCCGCGCCGATGCAGCGCATCGGACACCCACTCCACGGACAGCAACGGAAACACGTGGTCGTCGAAATCCCGCACCGCTTCCAGTCCGACGCGGTGCTGCAGCAGAGCGACCGTCTCGACGGCGACATACGACGTCGTGCGGAGCGGACGCCGCTGCGAGACGACGCCTCGGAACGCGCGCACCACGCTGCCATGGCCATCTTCAGATCCAACGAGCAGGGCATACAGACCGGACGTGTCGGCAAAGACGCTCATCAGTGGTACGCCTCGTCCAGGTACCGATCGTGCTCCAGCGCCACGCGGGTCTCCCCGCTCGAGTCGCGGTACTTTCCGCAGACGGCGAGCGCCGCCCGAATGCGTTCGTCGCGCGTCGGCTGCGTCTCGTCCCGGTCGAGCTGGGCATCGACGCAGCGCCGAACCGCTTCCGCCAGCGAAATACCGAGACGCGCGGCGTAGCGCGTCAATCGCCGGTGTTGAGCTTCGGTTACCTGTATCTGTGTACGCACCATGATGTCATTGAGATTACATCACTCTGGTGCGGCGAATTGAAGCCCCGCGGGGGAATCTGCCGGGGTTTCTTTGGGGGGACGGGGCAGCCATTTCCAGACAGGTCCAGGGAGTGATGCCGCCTAAAAGGACTCATATATGCTCTGTTTTCAGGTAAAATAGTACATATTGTACGCCAGATCACTCCCGACGCCGACGCGTTCGGTCTTCCTGTTCGGCCCCCGGGGCACGGGCAAGACCACCTGGATCCGCGACCGGTTTCCGACCGCCGCCGCCTACGACCTGCTCGACACGCGCGAGGCGTTGCGGCTCAGCAAGAACCCGGACGTTCTCTTCCGGGAACTCGTTGCGCTGCCCGCCGGATCCTGGGCGGTGATCGACGAGGTGCAGAAGGTCCCCGAGCTGCTGAACGAGGTGCATCGGCTCATCGAAGCACGCGGTCTGCGCTTCGTGCTCTCCGGTTCGAGCGCCCGCAAGCTGCGGCGCCGAGGCGTCAATCTGCTGGCCGGGCGGGCGATCACCACGACCCTGTTCCCGCTCGTGTCGGCCGAGCTGGACTTCGAGCTCGACGTCGAGCGGGCGCTGTCGTACGGGACGCTGCCTATGGCCCTGGTCGACGACGACCCGTTGGACTACCTGCGCACGTATGCCGAAACCTACCTGGTTCAGGAAGTGCAGGCCGAAGCGCTGACCCGCAACCTGGGCGCCTTCGCGCGGTTCCTCGAGATCGCGGCCCGCCAGAACGCGCAGGCGACCAATGCCACGTCCATCGCCCGCGACGCCGGCATCGACCGCCGCACCGTGCAGAACCACTTCGCGATCCTGACCGACACGCTGATCGGATACTGGCTGCCGGCCTGGAAGCTGAAGTCCGCCACGAAGCAGGTGCGGCAGAGCAAGTTCTATTTCTTCGACGGCGGCGTGGTCCGGGCGCTGTCGGGCCGCCTGCCGTACCCGCCGACGCTCGAAGAGCGGGGCCTCCTGGTGGAGACGTTGATCCTGAACGAGATCCGCGCCTTTCTCAGCTACACCGGCCGCCACTATCGGCCGCACTATTGGCGGAGCTACGACGACGCGGAGGTCGACGTGCTCTGCGAGACGGCCGCGGGATTCGTGGCGATCGAGATCAAGGCGGCGACGCGCTGGGACCGGCGCTTCAACCGGGGCCTGCACCGGGTACGGCAGCATCTCGACCCGCACCCAACCACCTGCTTCGGCCTATACCTGGGACAGCGCGCGGCCCTCTGGGACGAAGTGCGAATCCTGCCCGTGCTGGATTTTCTGAAGCGGTTGTGGGACGGTGAAGTGTTGCGCTGAGTGGTCCGCGACACCCCGACTCCCACGCGTGCGTTGTACTGTATCGATCGATGCCGGCGACCGACGCAGCCATCCGTCCGTTCGCCTCCCGCGCCGACTACCACGCCTGCGTGCGGCTGCAGCGCGAGACATGGGGCGAGAACTTCGTGGACGTCGTCCCGGCCACGATCCTGATGGTCTCCCAACGGGTCGGCGGCGTGTCGGCGGGGGCGTTCGACGCGGACGGCCGCCTGCTCGGCTTCGTCTTCGGCATCAGCGGCATCCGCGACGGCGAGCTCGTACACTGGTCCGACATGCTCGCGGTGCGGCCCGAGGCGCGCGGGGCGGGACTCGGCAGGCGGCTCAAGCACTTCCAGCGCCGGCAGCTACTCGAGAGCGGCATCCGGCGCATGCTCTGGACCTACGATCCGCTCGTGGCGCGCAACGCCAATCTGAACCTGAACAGCCTCGGGGCCCGGCCGGTGGAGTACGTCGCCAACATGTACGGCGATACGCGCAGCGCGCTGCACGCGGGGCTGGACACGGACCGCTTCATCGTCGAGTGGCGGCTCGACGAAGACGGGCCGACCGGCGGCGGCACGGCAACCGCCGCTGCGGGAACCGCACACGCCGTCTCCCATTCGAAAGCCGCGCGGCCCGGGAGGAACGAACCGGCAACCGCCGCTGCGGAGAGGGTACAGGTCGTCGATCCGGAGTGGCTCGCCCAAGAGCGGCCGCTACCGACGGACCCGCGGGTTCGCGTGGCCGCGCCGGCCGACATCGACGATCTGAAGGCCGCCGACCCGGCGTGCGCCCGGGCGTGGCAGCAGGCCCAGCGCCGCGCGTTCGCCTGGTACCTTGCCAACGGGTACCGCGTGTCCGGCTTCGAGCACCGGGGGGGGGCCGGCGACTCGCACTACCTGGTGACCCGGGCGCCGGCATCCGCGGGCGACTCCGCGGGCTCACCCGCGACGGACGACCGATGAGCCTCCGCCTGTCGCGCATCACGCTGCGGGAGATCCGGATGACGCTGCGCGAGCCGTTCGAGATCTCCTCCGGGCGCACGACGGGCCGCCGGATTCTGCTGCTCGAGCTGGAAGATGCCGACGGCACGACCGCCTGGAGCGAGTGCGTCGCCGGAGAGCGGCCGAACTTCTCGGCCGAGACCATCGACACGGCGTGGCTGGCGCTGACCGAGTGGATCGCCCCGCGCGTGCTCGGCGCCGGCATCGGCCACCCCGACGCGATCGACGGCATGCTGCGGCGCGGGTTCCGCGGCCACCCGATGGCGAAGGCGGCGGTCGAGATGGGCGCCTGGGCGCTGTGGGCCGAGCGCGAAGGAACGAGCCTCTCGAAGCTCCTCGGCGGTACCCGCCGCACGATTGCGACCGGCATCTCCATCGGCATCCAGGACAACCCGCGGGCGCTGATCGACAAGGCGCGCGACTCGCTGGCGCTCGGGTACCGCAAGATCAAGATCAAGATCCGGCCCGGGGCCGACATCGAGTACATCGGCGCGGTGCGCGAAGCGCTCGGTCCCGGCGCCCCCCTGATGGCCGACGCCAACAGCGCCTACACGCTCGGCACACGGAGCACCTCGCGGATCTCGACGCCTACCGGCTCCTGATGATCGAGCAGCCGCTCGCGCAGGACGATCTCCGCCGGCACGCGCAGTTGCAGGACCGGCTCGAGACGCCCATCTGCCTCGACGAGTCGATCCCGCACGCCGCGGCGGCCGAGGACATGCTGGCCCTGGGCGCCGGCCGTATCGTGAACATCAAGCCGGGCCGGGTGGGCGGCTTCACCCAGGCCCGGGCGATTCACGACGTGTGCCAGCATCACGCGGTGCCGGTCTGGTGCGGGGGGATGCTGGAGAGCGGCATCGGCCGCGCCTGCAACGTCGCACTGGCGTCGCTGCCCAACTTCACGCTGCCCGGCGACGTCAGCCCGAGCGCCCGCTACTGGACCGAGGACGTCGTGAAGCCGGAATGGACGATGGATTCGGCGGGGATGGTGACGGTGCCGGCCGACCGGCCGGGCCTCGGCGTCGCGGTCGACGTGGATCGGGTCGACGACCTGACGGTGCGTACGCGGACGCTGACGGCGTCGTAGTGGGGGCATGATGGTGCGCACACAGATGCGAGTCGCCGTGCTGACGCTGGCCGCCGGCGCGCTGACGGCGGCGCCGGCGGTTTCTCAAGAGCCGGCCGGCGCCGAGCGCGAGGCCTTCGCCGCGATCGCGCGCGCCGGAGAAGCCATCGCGCGCGCTCCTGATGGAAACGCGCTGTGGCGAGCGGCCGAGCAGGCGGTAACCGCCGCCGAGCAGGCCGCCGGCGCCTTCACCGCGGCGGATGGCGCTCGCGACGCGGCCCTGGCCGCGTACCGCACCGCCTATCGCGAAGCGCTGGCCGGCGCGGTCACCTGCGCCAACGGCTACCCGTGCACCGGCGGCCGGATCGATCCGTTCGATGGCTTCGCCGCCGCGTTCGCCGCGCATTTCGAGCTCCTCGCCGCGGTGTCGGCCGCCAACGCCGCGTATGTCGACGCGGCCGGCGTTCCGGCCGCCGGGGAGGCACGCGCCCGGGCGGCTCGCATCCGCGGCCTGGCCGCCCGGATGCGCGACCTGGGAGCCATCGACGACCCCCGCCGGTGGAACGCGCTGGTCGCCGGCGCCGGCGCGGAGATTGCCGCGGGAAACCGCCTCCACAGGCGCGCGACCGAGGCGCGGCATGCCGCGGACCTGGCCCTTGTCGACGACGTGACCCGGGTGGTGGAAGCACTCCATCTGGCCGGGAGCCGCATCGCGCAGCGGTCCCGGCCGGCGGCCGGCGGCCCCGCCGCGGACGCCGGGCGCGCGCCGGCCGCCGGCGCGCGCGATGCGGCCGGCACCGTCAGCGACGCCGTGTTGCGCGCGGCGCTCGACACCGCGCAGGCCGCCATGGAGTCGCTGCGCTCCCGCATAGTGGCGGCGGCAGCCTCTGTGCCCGACGTGCGCCCCACGCGTGCCGCGGAGACCGGCGCGCCAGGCGCTTCCGAAGAACGCGCTCCGGCCGGCAACGCGGCTCCCGACCGGTCCGCCGAAACTGCGCGGCGCGGCGACGACGACGCCCCCGGCGACGACGACGCCCCCGGCAACGACGACGCCCCCGGCAACGACGACGCCCCCGGCAACGACACGGCGACCGCGGCGCCCGAACCGGCCGACGACTTCGCCGGTTGGGTGCGCACACTGACGGCGGCGGCAAGCGCGGCGGAGCAGGCCGCCACGGATGCCGAGGCCGCGGCGGCCGGCGCGGGAAGCGCGCGCGCTCGCGCCGGATCGTGCAGCGACGCGGAGGCGCGCGCGACCACGGCGGCAACCCGTGTCACCGACCTGACCATCGGCGACGACCGGCCCCGATACGTTCCCGCCCGCACCGGGCGGGGGACCTACAGCGACCTGTTCCATCTGCTGGACGCCGCGCAGCGGCGCGCGCGGGCCGCCTGCAGGTCCATCGGACGCTGATCGCCCGGGCAGCACCGGGAGTGGGGTGATTCACCGTGGCGGAATGGAAGCGCAGCACATTCGACCTGCCCGACGATCACGGCTGGACGGCCGGGCCCGGCAACAGCATCTTCGTGGCGAACCGGGGAGCGGTGCTCTTCGAGTACCCGTCGGACTGGGTGATCAAGCCCGACGGGAATTCCATCTGTCTCTACGACCGGGAGGCGCCCGACGACAACATGCGCCTGCAGGTCTCGGTCCTTCGAGTCGGTCCCGACCGGTCGATTGTCGACTGGAGCGCCATGCCGCCGCTCGCCAGCCTGATGGAGGACGCCGTGCTGGCCGACGACCCGCGGCCGTGCACGCGGAAAGGGCCGCTGCTCGGCGCCTCCCGCGGCAATCTGGAGTACCTGTGGCTCGAGATGGATTTCATGGACCCGAACGAGAAGCGCAAGGCGCATTCCAGGGCCTGCCTTGCCCGCGG
>WTGR01000417.1 GCA_011523485.1 Acidobacteriota bacterium | reverse complement strand
ATCAGAGACAGAGGGTTCAAGCCGCTCTACTTTGAAGTTCTATGGGACAGCAGTGAAGAGATGTAAAGGCCGTCGTCGGGCTTCGTGTCGTCGCTGAGTACGTGTACGTTGGCTGAAGGTGCCTGGCTGCGGAGTCCGGTCGCGAGCGCGACCATGAGGTTCGGCCCGAGATCGGATACCCGCATGCAGTGCCCCGGCGCACGACCGCGCAACGCGTCAGACAAGCGCGGCAGCAGCAGTTCCTCGAGGCTGCGCGCGAGGTCGGGCGCGGGGAGGGCCCTGAATCCGCCGCTCACGGCCTCGCTCCATGTCCCGTGATCGTGTAGCGCGGCGTAATGGTCTGCGTCACGAAGGCGTCGGACAGGTCACGGAAGAACCCGATCTCCCGCAGGCGTCCCTTGAAGTCCTCCGTGTTCTGCCGGAGCGCTGCGAGGTCGTCGATGCCGGCCGTCGCGAACCCCTCGCCGGGTGGCAGGCGTTCCACATGGATGCCGTAGCGTTCGCGGAGGAACGTAAGCAGCTCGTCGACGCGCGGCTCGCGCGTGGAGAAACCGGAGCCTGACGACTCGAGTACCGCAATCTGCAGCAGCACTTCCAGCAGGCGGCTGCCCATCGCGAAGCGCCGCGAGCCGCCGCGGGGCTGGTGCATGACGCCGGCGTCGCGCCGCTTGAGCACCGAGTCCAGGAACTCGGTGATGTAGCGGCGGTGGTACGACCCCCGCATCGTCATCAGCACCTCGATGAACAGGTCGAGGTCGTTCAACCCCATATCGGTCAACCGGCGGACCTCGGGGTCGATGCCGCTGTCCGCGAACCCGCCCGTGTCTTCGAGCAGGCCGGCCAGGCGCATCCTGAAGTAACTGTCACGCTCTCCCGCGTGCGGTGGCTCCAGGAAGCGGAGAAGATCGCCGATGCCGAACCAGCCTTCGGCGGGCAGGGCGGCCTTGCCTACCTTGCGGCTCAGATAGTCGGCGAACTCGTCCAGCTTGCGCAGCCGGTAGTGTGACTGCACGTACCGCGGGATTCGACGGTAGTGGACGTCCGCGCTGTGGGCGGCGAGCTCGGCCATGCGGCTGTCCGGATCGTTGCCGAGATCGACGAGCAGGTGGATGCGGTAGGGGCAGCTCCCGTGCGCGTGCATGCTGCCTGGTGAGACCGGGCAGTTGGCGGTCGCGCAGGCGGGATCGGCGCTGCGCCGGCGCACGAGCGCGGGAAGCAGCTTCATCAGCCGCAGGAAGTACAGCCCCAGGTGAAAGGCGAACAGCGTCTTCAAGTACTCCACCAGCACCGAACGAGGAATGTACGGCTCGTAGGCGAGCAGCCGGAGCGTATCGTCGGCCAGCAGGTCGACCTGTCCTACGCACGGCGGCGGAAATCGAGCCGGGTCCTGGGAATCCCGCATGTCCTGCGTGACCTGTCGGTCGAAGTGGAGCAGCGCCTGGGTCTCCACGTCGACGGTGGCCGACGCGTCGTAGCGGTCGGTATGCGGGTCCACACCGGGGAAGAAGAAGCGCTTCAAGGCGTCGAGCGCGGCCTGTCCGCGTCCGCGCCGAGCGTGGTAGAGCATCCAGTAGAGCTGTTCGGCGGCGCCGTAGTCCCGGGCATGTCGCGCGTTGCGGAACTTGTAGGTGTTGCCGTGTAGCGGGCGCGGCGCCGCCAGGGCCTGGTTAGGCCTGCCGCGGTTCACCACGTCCATCAGGTCGGTCTCGATCCAGCGCTCGACTAGGTCGGGGTAGGCGTCGAAGCCCGCGAATGCGCCCGGATCTCTGACGTACTCGCCCGCAAAGTCGCGGATCGTGAGTTCGTTCCGGCGGGGCGGACGGCGCGTGCCGTACCCGCCGAACCGCAGCCGGGGGAAGAGCATGGTCAGCACGCGGTCCATGTTGAGCGGCTTGAAGTCGATGTAGCAGAGTTTCTGCAAGCGAAACTCGCGGTCGCGTCCTTTCAGCGCCATCAGCCGGCCTCCGCGTCGAGGGCCCGGAGCGTCAGGACGCCCTCGGGGTCACGTTCGATCCGATAGAAGTCGTGGCCCGTGCGGGTGACGAGCACTTCCTGGTAGGGGGCCGACGAGAGCACGTTCTTGAAGACGGCGAGCGTCAGGTAGTGGCCCTGCTGCTGTTCGATGCTCGGCCGGTAGCCGTCGTCGAGACGGGAGAGCATCTCGTAGACGTCGAGACCGATCTCCAACACGGCGGGTCTGCCTCCGGGAGGCGTGTAGACCAGTCGCAGCGTCTGCGGGACGTGCTCGACGAAGCGGTGATCCGCCGCCTCGGGGAGCTGCAGGTCGAAACGCTCGCCGGGAAACAGGCGATAGCTCCGGACCGTGCCGCGCTCGACCACGCGGACCCGCAACGCCAGCGCATTGCCCAGACGCCCGGGATTGCCGAGACCCTCGCCGCGGTTGATCGCCATCAACAGCTTGTCGCGCTGGATCCCGGGCGGCGTGCATCCCGTCACCAGCCCCCAGAACTCGTCGTAGGTCCGGTAGGGGAGCATCTGTCTCCAGTGCTCGTCGCGCCGCTCGAAGAACTGCCGCCGGCGGGCCATCGCCACGTACTCGCGGTGCTCGCGCATGCGGGCGACCGCGGTTGCGTCCCGGGCCAGCTCCCGGTGTCGCCGGTCGAGCAGTTGCGTATCGTAGTCGCCGCGGTCGGCGAACGTGAAACGCGCCGTCTCGCGCGCGTTCGGTGGAAGGTAGTCCAGGGCGCGGTCGAGATCCGGGTTGGTCGCTTCGCCGACGTCGATCTGTTGCAATAGGGCCAGGAGACGATCCGCCGATCCGGCCCCGCCCTGCCACGCATTGAAGTAGAAGCTGTCAAGAATCTGTTGCCGGCTTCCTTCGCCGGACGTGGCGTACAGGGTGTGGATCTCGTCGCAGTCCCGGGTGCCGGCCAGCATGAACGCGAGCGCCGACCGCAGGTCCCGCATCGTGATGTGCAGCCGGCCCCGAAGGTGGGTTATGGCGTAGGTCGCACGCAGCCGTTCCATGACCTTCGGGCCGGCAACCGGATCCATGAGCGTGCGGGCGTTGTGGTGAACGTAGCAGCGGTCGCGGAGGTCGCAGCCGCGGCAGGCATTCCAGAACTCCTCATGTGTGAGTCGACGAACGAGACGGTCGAAGATGGCGTTCGGCGCCGCGGCTCCCGGCGAATCCGCGACGACCGAGCGCAGGTTGAGATTCACCGTCGCGACGCCGTCCTTGGGCGCCGCGCCGGCCAGTCCAGCGAGGACAATGGCGCGCAACCGGGGGTACCGGTGCTGGTGCTCGGTGAGGAAGTCGACGAGCCTGCCTTCGTTGATGGCGATAATCCGAGTTTCATCCGCCGGCCAGCCGGTGCAGTCGTCGCCCTGGAAGGGGTCGAAGAACTCCTGTAGCACTTCGTCGTTGGTCTTCTCCTCCTCGTCCTGGCTCCCGTCGTGGTTTGTGATAAAACGTCGGTCCTTCCAGGAGAACGCCGAGCCGTTCGGGCGCGCCACCAGCGTGGGCGCCGCTTCGTCTGCGCGCTCGATCTGCTGAATGAACGCCGTCTTGCCGTCGCCCGCGTTGCCGGTCACCGCGACCAGGAGAAATTCACCTTCGAACAGCGCTCGTCGGAGCTCGTTGTCGAGCCGCGTGGGGATGTACGTCTCCCGGCTGATTTCGTCCAGGCCCCGTGTGCCGGCGTTGCTGCGCGGGCTCTGGCTGTACATGGCCAGCAGATGGTTGACGAACGGGTTGACGTTCGGTCTGGGCGGTTGCAGCAGCGACGGTTCTTCCATCTCCAGGTCGAACATCGTGGCGGCAGGTGCGACGGCCGGCGCGGCCCGTGTTGCTCTCACTGCCGCGATCGCCGCGCGGAAAGCGGTCGCGGACGCGAACCGGTCGGCGCGGCCCGGGGCGATGGCCTGCAACACGACCTGCGCGAGTTCGTCCGCGAGATCGCTGTTGAACTTCCCTGGATGCCGGGGTGCCACACCGGCGATCGGTCGCGTCCCGTCCCAGGGGTACTTTCCGGTGGCGCACTCGTAGAGCGTGACGCCCAGGCCGAACAGGTCCCAGTCGGTCTTTTCCGCGGTGGACATCTCCTCGCCGACCTGCAGATCCGGTGGGATATAGCGGCGCGTCCCGCCGGGGCGCGATTCGTCGTCCTCGGTGTTGACCGCCACGTTGAAGTCGATGATGCGGACTCCCTGGTCGGTCCAGAGCAGATTCGACGGCTTGACGTCGCGGTGAAAGACGTCGTGGGCGTGCAGGTGTTCCAGGCCGGCCAGCGTCTCCAGGCCGAGGCGCCTGACGTCGTCGGGCGAGAACGAGCGGTTGTCGAGCAGCTCGTTCACGCCAGTTCCGGGAACGTACTCGAACACTATATAGGGCGTGTCGTCGGCCAGCTTGTCCGCCCACACCGCACGGACAACGTTGGGGTGTGGCGGCATGTGCTCCAGGATGCTGTATTCCCGCTTGAGGCGCTCGAACGTCGAGCGACGATCCTTGACGACGAGCTTGAGAACACGGCTCGTATCCGAATAGGAGTCGAATACGCGGTAGACGACCGCGAATCCGCCCCGGCCCAACGCCTCCTCGACGCAGAATCGGTTGCCCAGCGGGTCTCCGGGGTTCAAGGTCGCGTAGTCCACACCGGGTCGCGCGGGCACCGGGGGCAGGACGTCCGTCGCGGGTACCGGGTCGCCGGCGCGCGGGTCCGGGCCCACGATGCCGTTGAAGCGTGTCAGGGCGATGGCGGCGGATGCAGGACGGTCCTCGACGTCGAAGGCGCACAGGCCCTGCAGCCAGTCGTCGAACCCCGCCGGCAGGTCGGGCTTCAACTCGGACGGCTTCACCTGGAAGACGCCGTCCTTGTCCATCATGTCGTCGATCGACGTCCAGGCCGGTTCGCCGACCAGCAGCTCGTAGAAGACGAGACCGGCGGCGTAGAGGTCGGCGGCGACGCTCGCCTGCGAGGGGTCGTTGTAGCACTCCGACGCTTGGTAGCTCGGATCGAGCTCGTCGACTATGTCCTCGGCGATCGTGCTCGCGCGATCCGTACCGGCTCGAGCGTAGTCGAAGCCGCGCAGCAGTGCGCGACCGGTGGCGGCGACCAGCACCGCGTCGGGCGTCAGGTTGCGATGGACGACCTGCGGCTGACCCCGGTGCGCGTGATCGAGGGCGCCCAGGACATCTCGCACAACGGCGATCTTCTGGTCGAAAGTGAGCGCCAGCGCGCTCTTCTTCATGTGCTGGCGCAGACCGTGTCCGGGTACATCCTCCGTCACCAGCACGAGACAGTCCTCCGCGTTGGTCGGGAAGAACTCGCGCACGGTGAGGATGTTCTGGTGGCCGGGCAACGCCGCTACCGCGCGGAAGGCGTTCTCGATGCGCCGGCGTTCACGACCGCGCTCCGCCTCCGGCGAGTACGGGTCGACCGGATACACCCGCAGCCGCGCGGCGCCGCCGCGTCTGGCGCCGAGCAGCGTGTGGCGGGCGCGGTATTCCGTGTAGCGGTCGGTGCCGCCGAGCTTCTCCTCGACCTGCCAGTGCCCGAAGCACAGGGGCGCGCTCCTGGGTGCCGCCCGTCCGGTGATCGCCCGCTGTATCTCGCGAAAGTGTTGCCGGATGTCGGTGGACCTGCCGGCCGGAATCCGTTGCGTGGACTTGAAGAAGGTAGCGCACTTCTTCAGATACGTGACCGCCGGTGCGTCCTGGCCGCCGGCGTCCTGTACGTGGGCATCGGGCGCGGTCATCAGCACCGTAGCATCCACGTACACGCCGCCCAGCGCGCGATTCGCAGGGTGCTGGTCGCAGATGAGCGACTTCAGCATCTTCGCATGGCCGCGCAGGATCGCGAGCGGCGAATGGTAGGGGGCGCGTCCCTCCGGGTACCACTTGCTGCGGTGGACATCGATCAGGCCCCGCGTGCCCTTCACGTCGATCAGGTGGACGCAGTGCGGGCCGAGCAGGGCGACATCGATCTCGAAGACCTCGCGGCCCTGTCGGAGCTCGAAATTGTGGATGACGGTGAAGGTATCCGGCAGGCGGTCCCGGAGGTAGGCGATGGCCTTCCGCTCAGCGTCGTTGACCGGCTGGCCGATGGCGATGACCTTGGCCATCAGGCGGCTCCTTGCCGAATGGCGTCTTCGACGAGGTTCACCGCCGTGTCCTCGATCTGAACGGATTGGTGACGCTTCTCGTACGCATCGACGACAAGGTCATGTATCTCATTCCGGTCGCGGGCGTTCGGATACGGGACCGGTAGCGTAGGTAGAAACGCTACGTGATGATCTTGCAGCTTCGTGCCCGTGGAGATCGACCGCAGCATCCTGAAGGCCGTTTCGGAACGCATGAACGCGAAGAGGCAACCACGCGGCATTACAGTCTCGTCTGAAACGATGCGCAGCAGGTGCTCAGAATACGCCGCTTCCACCGCGGGGCCCCAAATGAACTCGGCACGGCAGTACAGCTCCGATTCGGCAAATGTTCCTTGCGCCGCCACCAGCGTCGTGCCAGGTTCAACGAGCAAGTCGTCGCCGACCGTCTTCTTCGCGATCCAGCGGCCTTCCGGCCGTAGCCAGAATACTTGCTTCTGGCCGATGAGACGGTACGCATACTCGGGGTCCGCATCGATGCGCTTGTAGCGCCCGGCCCGCTTCAGAGTACCCGCAACGCATAGTTGTCCCAGCGAGCGATGCGACCGCGCTCGAACGGAGGCAATGAGTTCTTGATGGCGTGGATTGAAATTCAACGCCCGAAGCGATGTCGGTGATTCAATCCTCCGCAAGAAGCCGAGGTCTGGGTTGCCAGCATGCCAGGAACCAGACGTAATGTCCTGAATCCCCACGGCCCCGAACAACCTCCTTGTAGCGTCTTTGGTTAGCGCATTGTGCGGGCGGACCCGCCGCTGGGGGTGCAGGCGCGGC
>WTGR01000562.1 GCA_011523485.1 Acidobacteriota bacterium | reverse complement strand
TCGGCTGGCTGGCGGTCGCGGCCACGGTCTTCTTCATCCTGCTCTATCTGCCGGGAAGCCCGTCGGCCCTGGTCTGGCCCGAGGAGTGGGCGATCGTCCTGCTGTGGGCAGGGCTGGGCGCCGCGTGCGCCGTTGGCATGCGGGGCCGGGTCGCTGCACTGGGCGCCGGCCGGCAGGCGCGGCTGATTCTCGGCGACCATGCCGGGTTGCTGGGGCTGGGAGGAGGAAGAACATCCGAAGCGGCTCGCACTTCTTCATTGGGCGGCGGTGCTAGACTGGCGAAATGAAGTCGGTCGCCTGTACAACCAGCCGCCGTGAGGCTGCCGAGGTTCGGGCAATGGCCCCCGCGGAACGCCTTGATCTCGCGTTCCGCCTGGGGGAAGAGGATCTTGAGTCTTTCCGTGCCACGCATGGCCTGGACCGGCGGACTGCGATTCGGCTGCTGGAGCGCCGGCGACAGGCTACGCGGCAACCTAGCGCATGCCTCGAACGGCTCATCGGGTGAGCCTGGTCGAACGCGTCGCCGCGATTCTCGATCGGGGTGACGCTCCCTACGCGGTGATCGGGGCGGCGGCGATGGCGGCCCGCGGCGTTGGCCGGTCGACGCGCGATCTGGACCTGCTGACGTTGTCGACTGCCTGGCTGGATTCGACCTGGTGGGCTCCGTTGACCGCTGCGGGAACCGAGGTGTCGGTCTCGCGCGGGGACGCTGCGGATCCGCTTGCCGGTGTCGTTCGCTTCCATGCGAAGGGCGAGCGACCGGTCGATCTCGTTGTCGGGCGCTATCGGTGGCAGCAGCGCATCCTCGAGCGCGCGGCGCCGGCGGTCGTCGGTGGAACGAGCCTCCCGACCGTCCTGGCGCCGGACATCGTCCTGCTCAAGCTCTACGCAGGCGGATCGCAGGACGCCTGGGACATCGAGCAGTTGCTGGCCGGTCCGGACCGCGAGTCGGTCCTCGCCGCCGTCGGAGCCGAGCTCGATGACCTGCCGGCTCGTTGTCGCGGGCTCTGGACGCGGATCCTGAGCGCGGGCCCATGACGCGGAGCAGGTGGTACTATCGAGGGTTGCGGCACGTGTACGGAGGGGCTCCGGCGAAGGGAGATTGCGACATGCGGATGCGGTTTCGCGCGGCGGCGCTGGCGGCAGTGGTTCTGATGGCGTTCACGGCGGCGGCGGCCGGGCAGACCGAGCTCCGGACGCCGGACGGTCAGCCGGACCTGCAGGGGGTCTGGGATTTCCGCACCATGACGCCGCTGCAGCGGCCGGAGGATCAGGAGCGGGCTTTCCTCACGGAAGAAGAAGCGGCGGCGGCCGAGGCGGCGGCCAGCGCGCGGCGCGCGGCGCTGCTCGAGCCCAGCGAGGTGCGCACCGAGCTGCTGCCGGCGGGCGGCACCGGAGCCGAGCGCGGCCGGCGGGTGGGCGGCTACAACGACTTCTGGCTCGACTACGGCACGAACATCATCGAGGATCGCCGGACCTCGCTCATCATCGATCCCCCGGACGGCCGGCTGCCGGCCCTGACCGCCGAGGGCGAGCGCCTGCGGCAGGTTGGCTCACTCGCCGAGGATCTGCCGATCCCGAGTCCCGTGCGCGTCCGGAGCGCCGGCACCGGCGCCGACGATCCCGAGGACCGCGGTCTGGCCGAGCGCTGTCTGCTGGGCTTCAACAGCGGCCCGCCCATGATGCCGAGCGGCTACAACAACAACATGCAGCTCTTCCAGACCCCGAACCACGTGGTCATCCTCAACGAGATGGTGCACGACGCGCGGATCATCCCGCTCGACGGCCGCCCCCACCTGCCGGAGAGCGTGCGGCAGTGGATGGGCGACTCGCGCGGCCGCTGGGAGGGCGACACGCTCGTCGTCGAGACCACCAACCTGACCGAGCTCACCGGCAGCTTCGATCCGTCGGCCATGCAGGCGATCGGCACGGGCCTGACCGTCACCCTGACCGAGCGCTTCACCCGCGTCGACGAGGACACGCTGCTCTACGAGTACACGGTCGACGATCCGGCCATCTTCACGCGGCCGTTCACCGTGGCGGTTCCGATGCGGCGCAACGACGAGCCGATTTTCGAGTACGCCTGCCACGAGGGGAACTACGGCCTGCTGAACATCCTGAGCGGCGCCCGCGCCGAGGAGGTGGAGCAGCAGTAGCCCGTTGCTTGTCGCCCGCGGCTCCGCTTGTCGCCGGGCCGGGCGACCGACGAGAGCAGGCGGGGTACGTAGCGCACGAGCATCATCTCGTCGGTCCAAGGTGCGTGCGATACTGACGCGATGCGTCGCTTCTTCAACACGGCCGGTCCCGTCGTCGAGGCGAAGCACTACTGCATTCCGCCCCTCGACCGTCTGGACCTGCGGGACGTCCTCGATCTGATCCGGACCGAGCGCTACTTCGTGCTCCACGCGCCGCGGCAGACGGGCAAGACGTCCGCGCTGCTGGCTCTGCGAGACCTGCTCAACAATGGTGGGGAGGGCGACTACCGGTGCGTCTATGTCAACGTCGAGCCCGCGCAGGCCATGCGCGAGGATGTAGAAACGGCCATGCGGGCGATGCTCGGCGAGCTGGCTTCCCGGGAGGGGCCGGCAGGGTGCCGTCATCGCGCATCGTGATTGCCCGAGCACCCTGTGGGGGGCCAACCTTCCCACTTTGCATATGCGATCTGTATGTCCAGCTTGGCCGCCATCTCGTCCAGCAGATTCCGGCCGGCATCGAAGCGGATCCGATACAACCGTTTTCACTATGCGGTGTTGAATCGAGGGGGTCATTGACCCGGGAACGCCTCGGTCGGCGAACATGCGGTTATCCGCGGCAGTCATTGGGCCTTTGCGCGTCGGCCGCACGCCCGGATGCCGCGGCCGGCCGCGTGGCGATCATGCAGGTCATGCTACGCCGAGTGCCACAAGTGCGAGCCGGCGGGGTCCCCAAGAGCTCCCGGAACAGCAGGTGATCGGCAGGCTTGCGCAACCGCTCGTTTCCGAGGCGCTCGCCGGCGTTGTGCGTTGCGGAGTCGGGTCTACGTTGATACACTTGGGCGATGCAGCGCTTGCGCGAGGAGTGGCCGGTCCTTCTGATCGTGGCGACCATCGCGGGCGCAGCCTGGATGGCGGCGTGGAACGTTCAGGGCTTCATCGCGGCACAGGTCGCCGCGAGCGAAGCCCGTCTCACCGCCCAGATCGTCGAGACCCGCGAGCAGATCGCCGAGACCCGCGAGCAAATCGCCGAGACCCGCGAGCAGATCGCCGAGATTCGCAAGTACATCGTCGATCACCTGGGCGACCACGGCGCCGCGGATTGATGCAGGTCTCGAGCGAAGCGTCGGCCTACCGCGCCTGCCAGTCCTCGGCGGCCTTCGTCTCTTCCGTTTCCCTGCTCGCGCCGAGGTCGCGCAGCGCCTGCGCCGAGTTGCCGCTCGGATAACGGGTGATGTCGGGCCGCTCCAGACGCCGCGCCTCGGCGCGCTCGGCCAGCGTCAGGGCGGTGGCGCCGCTGCCGTTCCTCACGTTCAGGTCCGCACCGTGCGCGGCGAGCAGCTCGACGACCGTGGCGTAGTTGCGCTGCGCGGCGCTGTGCAGCGGCGTGGTGCCCACATGGTCTGCCTGGTTGACGTCGGTCCCGTGCTCGATGGCCACCCTGGCCGCCTCGTAGGCCGCGCGCTCTTCGCGGTCGGGGTTCCGCAACGAGCTGTTGAACCTCCGCCCGCGCGTGCTCGTCCCGCTGACCGCGGCCAGCAGCGGTGTCTGGAAGCCGCCCGCGATGTGCGGCGGTCCGACGCCCCCGGCCCGCTCGAAGACGTGCGCCCAACGCTCGAGCGTGGTCAGGCTCGGGTCGGCGCCCCAGGCGGCCAGCGCCCGCATGATGTCCGCCTCCTGGTAGTAGGCCGCGAGCCAGTACGGCGTGGCGCTGACATGTTGCGGGGCGAGGGCCCAGTCCTGGCCCGCGCGGCGGAGCGGTGTTCCCCGCTCCAGCCGTATGTCGGGATTCGCCCCGGCGGCGAGCAGCGCCGTGGTCAGCCCGGAATCGCCGCGCAGGATCGCGGCGTGCAGAGGCGCATAGCCGGCCCCGGTGTCGTTCGGGTCGGCGCCCGCCTCGAGCGCGAACCGGGCGAAGGAGGCATGTCCGCTGTGCACCGCCACCGCGAGCACGCTCGCGCCGGTGGGCGCGGCGTCGTCGATGTCCGCCCCGGCGTTCACGAGCCGCCGGCCCGCCCCGACGTCGCCGTGACGAGCCGCGAACAGCAGCGGCGTGTAGCCGCCCCGGCTCCAGACGACGCCCTGGTCGTACTGCGAGCCGTTGGTGGCCGCGGCGTGCATCATGCGCGGCCGGACGCGGGAGCGCGCCCGGACGTCGGCGCCGTGGGCCAGCAGCACGTCGATGACGTCGTGATGACCCTGGGCGACCGCCCACATCAGCGCGGTCTGGCCGCGCGAGCGCTCCTTCGCGTTCACGTCGGCGCCGCGGGCTGCGAGCTGCCGTACCGCGGCGGCGTTTCCGGTGCGCGACGCGGTCATGAGCGGCGTCTCGCCGCCCAGCAGCGCGATGTCCGGGTCGGCGCCGGCGGCGAGAAGCCGTTCGACCATCGCGGCGCTGCCGTTGTCGGCCGCGAGCCACAGCGGCGTCGCGCCCAGCTCGTTCGTGGCGTCGACGCCGGCGCCGGCGTCGAGGAGGAGTGCGGCAACCTCGGGATCGTTCCGGTAGGCCGCCCAGTGCAGGGCGGTGGCGCCGTCCGGTTGGGCGGCGTCGACGTCCACGCCCGCGGCGATGAGCGCGCGAACGGTTTCGGCGTCCGGCGCGCGCGCCGCCTCGACGATGGCCGGTGCGTCGATGCCGTTGGCCGCGACGATCTCCAGGGGGAACGTCGCGATGCCGACGGCCAGCAGGGTCAGGAGCCGGGCCGTGGAGGAAACGCCGGCCGCAATCCGCTTCGCCTTCATGTCGATCGCCTCCTGGTTGGCCGCCACCGCGGATATCGCGAGAGTCCTGCCGGCGCATGAGGGCCGAGGCCAGCGGGTCATGGTACCGCAGTCCGACAGCGTTGACAACGCGCACCATGGCGGTCAGACTAGCGTTCTCCGAGCAACTCGGCCGCCATGTATCGAAAGGGGCCATTGGTGCGTAAACGCTGGTTCGCAGCGGGTGTCGCCGTCGTCTTCGCGCTGCCGGCCATGGCGGCCGGGACGGCGTTCGCGCAGGCTGGAGAGTCCGCCGCCGCGTCCATCTCCCCGCAACGGGCGTTGCTCAATCGGTACTGCGTCACCTGTCACAACGAGCGCGTCGTCGCCGGCAACGGCTCCGGCATGATGGCCGAGCAGTTGCGCCTGGTGGGACTGGCCCTCGACAGTGCCGACGTGGACGACGTGACCGAGGATCCCGAGCTGTGGGAGAAGGTGGTCCGCAAGCTCCGTGTCGGCGCGATGCCCCCGCAGCCGCGACCGCGCCCCGACCGGGAGACGTACGACGGCTTCCGGCGCTGGCTGGAGGACGAGCTGGACCGCGTCGCCGAGGCGCGCCCGAATCCGGGCCGCACGCAGGCGTTCCACCGGCTCAACCAGGCGGAGTACCGGAACGTCGTCCGCGACCTGCTCGACCTGGAGATCGACGTCGAGGCGTTGATTCCGGCCGACGCGCCCGACCGGAACGGCTTCGACAACATCGCCACCTCGCTGTCGTTGTCGCCCGCGCTGTTCGAGCGTTACGTGTCGGCGGCCAAGAAGATCGGCCGCCTGGCGGTCGGCGAGGCGCCCACCGGCGGCGCGGAGACTGCGACCTACGACGTGCCCCTGAACCTGATCCAGAACGACCAGCAGAGCGAGGACCTGCCGTTCGGGTCGCGCGGCGGGGCCGCGATCCGCCACTACTTCCCCGTGGACGGCGAGTACCGGATCAAGGTGCGGCTGCAGACGAACTACGTCGGCTATATCCGGGGCATCGACGACGCGCACGAGATCGAGTTCCGGCTGGACGGACGGCGCATCGAGCGGCTCACCTTCGGCGGCGAGGCGCCGGGCATGCCCGCCCCGATCAGCTTCGCCGGCAACATCCGCGGGACGGACGACTGGGAGCACTATGTGCTGCACGCCGACGATCCGCTGGAGGCGACCGTCTCGGTCGCGGCGGGCCCCCACACCATCGGCGTCTCCTTCCCGCGCGAGACATGGGAAGAGGAGGGCGTGCTGCAGCCGCGGCAGACCGGCTTCGCCCTGGCGATCAACGAGATGCCGGACGGCAATCCGGCCCTGTCCAGCGTGCAGATCACCGGGCCGCTGCGCGTGGACGGACCGGGGGACACGCCGAGCCGGCGGCGCATCTTCACCTGCCTGCCGGAGCCGTCGGCTCCCGAGGCGGAGCAGGAAGCATGCGCCCGGCAGATTCTGGGCACCCTGGCCCGGCGTGCGTACCGCCGCCCGGCGGACGAGGGCGACGTGGCGACGCTGCTGGCGTTCTACGAGTGGGGCCGGGCCGACGGCGGCTTCGAGAAGGGCATTCAGTTCGCACTCGAGCGGTTGCTGGCCGATCCCGACTTCCTCTACCGCGTCGAGCGGGATCCGGTGGACATGGCCGGCGGCGCCAGCTACCCGGTCACCGACCTGGAGCTGGCCTCCCGCCTGTCCTTCTTCCTCTGGAGCAGCATCCCGGACGACGAGCTGCTCGCGGCGGCCGAGAACGGGACGCTGAGCGAGCCGGGCGTGCTCGACGCGCAGGTCCGGCGCATGCTGGCCGACCCGCGCTCGCAGGCGATGGTCGACAACTTCGCCGGGCAGTGGTTGTACCTGCGCAACATGGGCGGCGTCTATCCCGACCCGAACATCTTTCCGGAGTTCGACGAGAACCTGCGCGAGGCGTTCACCCGCGAGACGGAGCTGTTCATCGGCAACCAGTTGCGGGCCGACGCCAGCGTGCTCG
>WTGR01000875.1 GCA_011523485.1 Acidobacteriota bacterium | reverse complement strand
CGCTCTGAATCTTCGCCTTTCGTGGTCCTCCCCGTTCCGCGACAAGACACGGCGCCTGGAGCATCGTTCTGCCGGTCGACCAGGCGCCATGTCTTGTCGCGGAACGGGGAGCACACCAAAAGGCGAACGTTCTGATCGCCCGTCGCAGTCTCTGCAAGCATCGAGACGATCGTGGAGCGGATGTCTTCGTCGATGAACCAGATGAATCCCTGAATGAAGTAGTCGAGCTTTCCGGGGGAACCAGGTTCTGCCGCCAGACAGGTCCGAAGGACGTCGACGGTCACCTGCAGATCACCCGTGCGGCACGCGACGTAGCGTCCGACCGTCCATGGATCGCAGTCCGCGAGCAGTGCAAGAGCCCCGTCCAGTCCGCGTGCGGACCAGATCTCTTTCATTGCTTCTGTACGGAGTTCATCGACTCGTTTTTCCCGTGCGTTGAAGTCGAGATGCCCATCATCAAGTTCGTCAGCCACATGCTCGACTCCCGACTGGAAGAGCCACGCATTGCGGCGGACAGAATCACCTGAAGCAAGCTTCTCGCAGATGCTACGCACCCTGTCCTTCAACTCCGCGTCCAGACCACGAAGATACGCCCGAGGGGCGAATACCGTTCCACGGATCTTCTGGCGTAGATCCGCTTTCTCACTGTCCTCCGTTTCCGTCTGCGACCAAGCATCGACGCGGTTCCATACGGCAATCTGGTCCTTTTCCGGCATGGCATCGATTCGGCCGATCAGATCACCGAGCGTCGTGTTGTCATGCTCCGGCCAGGAAATGGCGAGATCGAGCGCCTTGCGGGCGAACTCGTATCGTTCCCGAACGCCTACTCCGCGCCCTGCGCCCGCCGCGTCGTTCCGCCAACGCGGCCGGGCGTTGAAGTGGCCGACCTGCTGACGGCCTTCAAACTGCTGAATGCAGATTTGCCAACCGACGTCTGGAAAGCGCCGGCACAGCGCTTCCAGCGCTCTGATTCGGTCGTCGAGCGGCGCGGCAGTCTGTGGCAGCCACGATCGGAAAACCGCCGAGAGGCTGTTGATCGGCTTGTTCATCCAGTTGTCGTCGATTCTCTTTTCCGACAGTCTGGCGAGGATGACCACGACGCGCATGAAGGTCATCGGATTCCAGGCCAACCGTTCCAGTGCCCACAACATCCCGGTGCGCGCAGGATGTTCGAACAAGCCGGGACCGACCGGCTTGAGGAGTTCGTGCAAGACCGGCTGCGGCTGACGGAGGTCCTCCTCAAGCCGGCTGAGAAACTCTTCCGGCGCGGCTTCCGCGCATCCCGGAATGTCACCCTCGTGTGACCGCAGCTTGTCACTCGTGAAGGGCGTGAGCAGGCGCTTGACGAGCGCGCCGACGTACGCGCGCACGTCTACACCGAGACGCCTCTGGAACAGCGCGTTCCCGTGCACCGACAACATCACCAGCGTCTCGCAGACGCCGTCCCGCAAGGCGCTGGAGTGTTCGCGCACCTTGCCGTAGATGCCCGCGAGCCAACGCTCGTGCTCCAGGAGTTCCAGCGCGGGATCTGACTCCGACAGAACGTACTCGGCGAAGTCCACGAAATCGGTGACATCCCGGGTCGTCATCCACGGACTCACGGCGAACAAGGCATCGATCTTGGAAACGACACCGCGGTACTGGCCGACGCACCAGACCGGGCAGTCGTTGCGTTGGAGCAGGTCGGCGACGCTCTTCTCAACCTCTTCGTAGTCGTGGCCTGCCAGCGCCGCAAGGATCTCGCAATCGGCCTTCGACCCGGTGTGCCATGCGCCGACAAGAACCATCGGGATCAGACTCCTCGCGACTTCCCGGTCTCCGGCCCACGGCGGCGTCCCGACGGCGGGGACCCGCGACAGCCTCCTCCGCAGCACGGTCGGCGATCGGCCTGACTCGCTCGCCAGCCGGTCGAAGCGACCCCGCTCGATGCCCATGTCGGCGAGCGCCTCCTCGAACGCCGGGTGACCGAGCAGTTCGACGGCAACATCCGATTCCCGGTCGACCGCATTGCGTGGCCTCACGACGATGCAATGACGCTCGCGGTACAGCGTGGCGAGCTCGCGCTCGGCCTCCTCGCTGTCCACGATCGGCATGAACGGGGAGGACGACTGCGCCAGCGTTCTCAGCGTGCTCGCCGACTCGAAGACGACGGCTCGATCCCGGTCGCGTCCACGCATGTCCTCGTGCCGCAACAGGCACGCGACGAACGCGACGGCCTCGTCCCTGGAATCGGCGGCGACGGTGAAGGGGCGGTCGGGGCGCGCAGTCTCCAGCCACTTCTTGAAATCCTTTACGTGGGCGGCGACGGACGGTCCGAAGATGGCAGGCGTCAGCGGCGGATTGCTGGCCTCGGCCCACAGACGCCAGGAACGGCCGAGCGTCTCGAAACCCTCCGTGGGAATCTCCAACTCTTCGGCGAGCCAGATGCGCGGCGCGATTGTGGTCTCCAGCCACTGCTCGAGGTCGCTCGAATCGAGCGCCCGCACCGCCTTCCAGTCGCCGGCAGCCTCCTTGCCGCGCGCCCAGCGGTCCTTGCCCTCCCAGTTGCGCGGCGTCACGAACACGAAGGCGCACTCCGCCCGTTCCGCCGGGGAGATCGTGTTGAGCCGTGCCTGGTAATCGCGATCAGCCTTGGCGCTCGGACGCTGGTCGACGCCGAACTCCCATCCCGACTTGCCTTCCGGCACCCACGGCGTCGCCGCGCCCGCTTCGATCCACCCGTCCCAGCCGTGCCGCTGGGCGTTGTCGTAACCGGGGAAGTCCACGTGGCGCAGTTCGCGGCCGGTCGCGTGGACCAGCCGCCGCAACAGCACCGGAAGCTGCTCGCGCGCCCGGAGATTCCCCGCCGCCCAGTCGACGATCTGCCGCGCCTTGATCGTGAGAAAGCTCGGCGCGTAGGTACCCACCGCGACGGCCCGGTCTTCGACACTGCGGCGGTCGCGGTCGGACGCGGCCTGAAGCTCCAGCAGCCTCGCCCGGTCCGCGCCGAACGTTCCTTCCAGCCGCAGGGCCATCTCCTGGGACAGCGCCGCCCTGCCGTTCAGCAGATTCGACAGTGCGGGCCTGCCGACCCCCAATCGGCGGGCAGCTTCCGTCACCGTCATCCCCGCCGGGACGACGTGCTGCCGAATGAAGCGACCGATGCCCGTGGAACGATTCCCAGATCCAGTCACGCCCGATATTGTATCGTGACGCGCTACACACATCAAGAGCAGCACTCAACAAGGACTCCGCCGACAGGGCGTCACGATGACCTGTGGGGATTTGGCACATTCGCTGAGACCGGCGAGAGGATGTCAACAGGCGGTAAACTGACTCGTCTTGCCGCGCAGCGAGGCCTTAGCTGCGGGAACGCGTCGACGATCGGGAACGGACATGGCACGGAGCGACCTCCTGGTTTCGCTCGTGAAGGCGGGATCGAGCGGCGACACGGCGCGTGCGCGTTCCGTGACCGAGGCGATCATCGCCGAGGAACGGGCGAAGCGCCACAACGTGCTGGCGGACCGGCTGAGCGACGCCCTGCAGGTCAACGGCAACAGTGCCGGCGCGGCGACCTTCATCGGTCCCGGCCGACAGCACCGGCAGTTCCTGATCGAGTTGACGCCCCGCAAGCGGCTCGCCGATCTCGTTCTGACCGACCTTGCCCGCCGCACCTGCGAGGAGCTGATCGAGGAACAGCATCGGGCGTCGGTGCTGCGCGCGCACGCACTCGAACCGCGGCATCGCGTCCTGCTCGTCGGCCCCCCGGGAAACGGAAAGACCTCCCTCGCCGAGGCGATCGCGGAAGCGCTGGCGACGCCGTTCTTCGTCGTGCGGTACGAGGCGCTGATCGGCAGCTTCCTCGGCGAGACCGCCTCGCGGCTCAAGCGGGTCTTCGACTACGCCCGGACCACTCCGTGCGTCCTGTTCTTCGACGAGTTCGACGCCGTCGGCAAGGAGCGCGGCGACGTCCACGAAACCGGCGAGATCCGTCGTATCCTCTCTGCTGATGCAGGTCGACGACCTGCCGAGCTATACGGTGGTCGTCGCCGCCACCAACCACGCCGAACTGCTCGACCGGGCGGCGTGGCGCCGCTTTCAGGTACGGCTGGCGCTCGATGCACCAACGCGCGCCGACCTGACCGCATATCTCGCCCGATTCGCCGACTCGCTCGATGAACCGCTGGGGCGGACGCCCGCCACGCTTGCCAAGAGGCTCGGTGCGGTCAGCTACGCCGAGGCCGAGGAGTTCTGTCGAGACGTGCGCCGGCACCTGGTGCTCGCGATGGGAGCGAAGCCGCTCCAGGCAATCGTTGCCGAGCGCCTGAGGCTCTGGAAGGAACGGCCGCTGGTGACAGCCAACGCCCCGTAGACGGACCGCTGAGGCAACCCGCACCCGAGGGGGATGCGCATGTCAGATCCACGCCCGAGGTTGCTCGTCGAGTATACGCTCGGCCACCGGACCGAAGTAGCATCGGGAGGTCGTGAAGAAGCGAGATAGCCGGCCATCGGGATCCGGCGTCAGCACGGCGCGTATCCAAGCGATCATCCCGTCCGCCTCACCAGCACGTTGCGCGGCTTCAACCAGGTCACTCCGCCACTTCTGCCGCGCCAACTGGAGTCGTTCGGCATTCAGGTTCAGAATCTCGATGGTGCGGCCCACGCGATGCGGGGGAACGCCCGCAGCTTGGCACGCGCCGTCGTCAACTTCGAGCAGTCCGTTGCCGCGCACCCTCACGAGCGACGGATACTCGGGCAGTTCCCTTGGATCGAGAAACGCTTCATCGCGCCGATTCCCCTTCGCCTGTCCACAGCTCATGTTGTCGCGGACAGGCGTTCGAAAGTAGTCATCCCGCTCCTGCCCTTGCGGACTGGCGACCCGTACCGTCCCGCCCATGCAACAGGCAACCATGTTGGCGATGTCGAGCGCTCTCTGCTCGCGGGCCGCATCGCCGCTGCGCGGAACAACGTGCTCAATCTGAAGACGTGGCTCTTTGAGCCCGATCTCGCAGTAGGCACAGAGGCCGTGCTGGTTCCGAGCCAGGGTCCCGCGGAGTTCACGAAGCGATGCCCCAGCATCGTGAGAACGGAACTCCTCCCAGTTCGCGTTGTCCACGGAGTCGAGGTACTCACCAAGACCGGGCGTGGGATCCGGTACTGTTCCGATTCGCTTCATCGCGACTTGGCCATCTCCTCGAACACCCGACGCTGCCTGATTTCCAGGTCGGCTCGCGCCAGTGCCGGATCCTCCGGCGACAGGCGTTCGAGAGTTGCCCGAAGCGCGACAGCTTCCTCGGATTCACCCCGCCCCTCGCTGACCAGACGCGCGTAGCGGCTCAGCGTCTCGGTGAAGTCGTTGATCGGCCGTTCGTTCACCCCCATCACGGCCGACAGCACATCTCCGGCCTCGGCGCCATAGGTCCACCCCGATGCCGACCCGGCGACGATACGGCCGCCCTCACGGGCGAGTTCGACAATGTGCTCCGGCTCGACGGTGGTCAGCACCTGCGGACTGTGCGTGGAGACGATGAACTGCGTGTTCGGAAACGTCCGGCGCAGGTCGGTCAGGATTCGCTGCTGCCATGACGGGTGAAGGTGCAACTCGACCTCGTCGATCAGGACGACCGCCTCGGAACCCAAGGGGTCTTCCAGGTGCGGATTGCCGACGGCCATCCGCCACGCCAAGTCCGCCGCCAGGGCCAGCACCGCGCGCTGTCCGTCACTCAACTGATCCAGTTCCAGCGTTTCCGAACGCCCGTCGCTCGCCGCCGAGGACACCGAGAAACGCAACGGTTCCATTTCGACCCGAGGATCGGAAACGTCCTTGAGCATGGACGCGATGGCGCTCCGGACTGCGGTCAAATCATTGCGTCGATAGGCAAAGTCCTTGCGCTGCTTCTGTTCCCGCAACTCGTCGTTCTCTCTTGCGTAGAACCACAGGAAGAGCTCCGGGAAGTTCGTGCGCGCGGCGAGCGCCCCTTCGAGAGCTGTGGGCCGTGGAAAAGACCGGCTTCGACCGATGCGCAAGAGCGCCTCCTCCTGGACTGCCCGCATTGCGTATCGACGAACATCGCCCGCAGAGGCTCGCTGCCCGGCCGGGCCGTCGAGCATCGCCCGATCCGTATCGTAGAAAGCTACGATAGGTAAATCGACGGGCGGCTCCACCAAGGCGCGATCGACCAGCCTCTCCTTGAATGCGTCAAGCCCAACGCTCGGCATCGCCGATCCCTCGGGTTCAGTGCCACTGGAGCGTTCGCGTGTCCAGTTCAACCCCTCTGTCGCGGACATACCCACATGCACGAAGGACTCCCCCACCCGCATGTCGGTCTCAACAAAATCGGTTCCGGAAACACCGGGAAAAAGATCGGGAATAGCGCCGAGTCCCACTGCGATCGCGCCCAGGACGCTCGTCTTGCCGCAGGTGTTGTCCCCGTGCAGCACGGTCAGCGACGGATCGAGCGGGAGCGTGAGCTTCTCTATAGCCCGGTAGTTCTCGATCTCTACAGACTGGAGCTTCATGAGCGCCGCTCCCTGCTCCGTGGCCGAGACTCCGTCAGCAGCATCCTGAGCCCGTCAGCACCCGGCACGGGCGCCGGCCGCGCATCGCGAACCCAAGCCAGCAGGCCGCCTCACGTCCCATCGCCTCGATGCCCTCGGCCACCGCGCGACGCCCCCCCGGCACGTCTGCGCGCGGACGGCAGGTCTCGAAGATCGCTCGCATGCTCACCGGCCGTCGTCGGGAATCGGCGCGAACGGCACGGCCGGCTCCCGCACGCCGGGATGCCCGGCCTGGATCCGTTGCTGCGAGACCAGCGCCGCCGCGTCGATCGCCTGCTGCTCGTCCGCGCGTCCTGCACTGAGCAGGTTCACCATGGCGTGGTTGCCCTCGTGGCAGGCGTACTCGAACAGCGTGACGCCGGGGGCCGAGC
>WTGR01000054.1 GCA_011523485.1 Acidobacteriota bacterium | reverse complement strand
GACGTTGATGACGTCGCCGTCGCGGACCACGTAGTCCTTGCCTTCGAGCCGCACCTCGGCGTGCCTGCGGCAGGCGGCGAGGGAGCCGCGGGCCACCAGGCGCTCACAGGCGACCACCTCGGCGCGGATGAAGCCCCGGGCCAGATCCGAGTGGATCTCGCCGGCCGCGTCCTGCGCGACGGTGCCCGCCGGGATGGACCAGGCGCGGCACTCGTCCTCGCCGGCGGTGAAGAAGGACACGTAGCCGAGCAACTCGTAGGCGGCGCGGATCACGCGGTCGAGCCCGGTCTCGCGCAGGCCCAGATCGGTCAGGAAGGCCGCCGCATCTTCCGGCTCCAACTCCGCGATCTCCAGCTCGATCTTCGCGCAGACGGTCAGCGCCCGCACCGCGGGTCCCTGAACGAATCCGTCGAGGCCGGCCGCGCGCACCGCGTCCTCGGTCGAGACGGCCGCGTCCGCCTCGTCGACGTTGACGACGAGCAGGAGCGGTTTGGCGGAGAGGAACTGGAAGCCGCGAAGCCGCCTGGCGTCCGCGCGATCGAGCTCGAGCGCCCGCAGCGGCGAGCCCGCCTCGAGCATCCCCGCGCAGCGTCGCAGGATGTCGAGCTCGGCCGCGTCACCCTTCCACGCGCCCTTGCTCCGGTCCTTCTCGATCCGCTCGATGCGCCGCTCGGCCACCCCGAGGTCGGCCAGGATCAGCTCGTCTTCCAGGTTCCTGGCGTCACGCCCGGGGTCGATGGACTCCGCCGGATGCGGAACCGCGTCGTCCCGGAACGCGCGGACGACGTGGAGCAGCGCATCGGCCGTGCGGTACGGCGCGACGTCGACCAGCATCGCGGCGCCGCTGCCGCGCCGGGTCGCCATGTCGACGAAGGTCACCGTGGCCGGCGTGTGCTTCCGTGGCGAGAACATCGCGCTCAGGCGGTCGAGACGAGGATCGGGCACGCGCGCCAGCCCCATGGCCGCGTCGTCCCTGCCGGAGGCGCGGCCGTCCGTGTCGGCGGCTCGCGTGAGGAGCTGGAAGAGAGTCGACTTGCCCGCCGAAGCGAGCCCGATCAGGCCGGCGCGCAGCATCGTCGCCGCAAAGTGTCGCACATCCATCGCGAAAACGGCGATTCACCCGTTGACAAGGGGAAAGTGGTCCCCTACGATTCGTGTGTGGACTAAAGTGGCCTGTGAGGGATTTAGCTGGACTGTAGTGGAGCAGACAGGTGAGGGGGAACAGGCCCGCGAAGATCGACGACAAGGGAAGGCTGAAGGTGCCGACGGTCTTCAGGTCGGCAATCGCGGCGCAGTACGGCGACGACGTGTTCGTGACGAGCACCGACGGCAAGGCTGCGTTCATCTACCCTCTGCGCGTCTGGACCGACGTGGAGGCGCAGCTCGCACAGGCTCCCTCATCGGATCCCAGGGTCCGCCGGTACAAGGAAGCGGTCAACTACTACGGGCAGGAGGCGGCCTTCGACAAGCAGGGGCGCGTCCTGATTCAGGGTTTGCTCCGGGAGCAGGCGGAGATAGTCGGGGAGGTGATGGTCCTCGGACTGGGCAATCACCTCGAAGTCTGGAACAAGGAGCATATCGGCAAGCGGCAGAGCGATCACCCGCTCACGCCGGAGGAACTCGGCACGCTCGCGGCGGACTACGGCATCTGAGTGGGGCGGCATGACGCAGAGTCCGATGGTCACGCACGAACCGGTCATGGCGGCGGAGGTGGTGACCGTCCTCGACCCGGCGCGCGGCGGCCTGTTCGTCGACTGCACGGTCGGCGGCGGCGGCCACGCCCGCGCGCTCCTGGAAGGCGGCGCGGATCGCGTGCTGGGGCTCGATCGGGACGCTGAGGCGCTGGCGGCGGCCGCGCGGACGCTGACGGGCTGGACCGACCGCGTCGAGCTCGTCCACTCCGACTTCCGCAACCTGGATGCGGCGCTCGCCGAGCGCGGCATCGGCGCCATCGACGGCGGCGCCCTCGCCGACCTGGGAATCTCGTCGCTGCAGCTCGACGGCGCCGGACGCGGCTTCAGCTTCCGGCGCGACGAACCGCTCGACATGCGGATGGATCGTTCGACCGGCCCGACGGCCGCCGACCTCCTGCGCGACACGCCCGAATCGGAGCTCGCCGACGTGATCCACCAGTACGGGGAGGATCGTTACGCGCGGCGCATCTCCCGGCGCCTGGTCGCCTCGCGCGCCCGCGCGCCGTTGACATCCACCGGTCAACTGGCGGAGGCGGTCCGCCGTGCGGTGCCCCACCGGGGCCGCCGGCGCATCCATCCCGCCACCCGCACCTTCCAGGCGCTGCGAATCTGGGTGAACCGCGAGCTCGACGGGCTCGACGCCTGGCTGCTGGCGCTTTGCCGGCGCCTGCGGACCGGGGCGCGGCTGGCCGTCATCACCTTTCATTCGTTGGAGGATCGCATCGTCAAGCGGGCGTTGCGCCGATTCGAGCGTGAAGCCGGCGCCGCCATCAGGGTGCTGACCAGACGCCCGTTGCGTCCCTCCGCGGGCGAGGTGGCCCGGAATCCCCGTGCGCGCAGCGCGAAGCTGCGCGCCGCCGAGAGGCTGGCATGACCCACGAGGATTTCGCGGATCTCGTTTCCCCGCAGATTCGCAACGCCCCGATCGTGCGCGAGCTGGACGGCGTTCGACAACGCGAGTTGCGGGGGTCGTTGATCCTGGCCGTCTCGCTGGTTGCGGTTCTGCTGTTCTCGGTCTGGCAGCACTTCGAGCTGCTGCAGCATGGCTACCGCACCGAACAGATGCGCCAGGAATACGCCCGACAGCAGGAGCTGAACCGCCATCTCCGTCTGGAGATCGAGACCCTCCGCTCGCCGGCCCGCATCGAGCGCGTCGCGACCGGGCAACTGAACATGGTCGTTCCGGCCGGCGGCCGCGAGTTGGTCGTGGAACGGGTGGTGGGCGAAGCGGTGCCGGAGGTGCCGGAGTCGTCGATCGTGGCGACGCGGCAGGAGGTGTCGGGTGCGCCGACTCGCGGACTCTATTAGGCCGCCCTGGGGCAGGCGGAGCACGCGGCGCCGGCGCGCCGCGGCGCATGCGCCGCGCCCGGAGTGGCGCGACACGTTGAAGCGTCGCGTGCTGGTGGCGGCCTGGGCGTTCGCGATCTGGGTCGCCGCCATCGAGGCCAGGCTCGTGCACCTGCAGGTCGTGCAGCACGCGGAGCTGGTTGCGAGGGCGGGAAGCCAGCAGCGCCGGACCATCGAAGTGCATTCGAAGCGCGGCGAGATTCTGGATCGGAACGGGCGCGTGCTCGCGTACAGCGTCGACGCCGACACGGTCTACGCCGTGCCTACCGACATCGATGAGCCGACAGCCACCGCCCGCGCCCTCTGCAACGCGCTGAACGAATGCACGCGGGCGGACCGGGACGCCCTCGAAGGTCGTCTCCGCCGTCGCCGGAGCTTCGCCCTGCTGAAGTCCGACCCGTCGTCCGAGGAGACGCGGCGCGTGGCGGCTCTGGGACTGGCCTCCGCGGGGGTCGACCCGGACACCGGGGCCGTCTACGCCGTGCCCGCCAGAATCGAGGACGGAGAGCTCGAAGCGACGGCGAGTGCGATCTGCGGCGCCCTCGACGACTGTAGCGAGGCCGGGCGGGACGATCTGGCGCGCCGTCTCCGGCGCCCCAGGGACTTCGCGTACGTCCAGCGCAAGGTGTCGCCGGAAGAGGCGCGGCGCGTGGCGGCCCTGGGGTTGGATGGCGTCGGGTTTCTCACCGAAGACCGGCGCTACTACCCCGGCCGCGAGCTCGCGGCGCACCTCATCGGCTACGTCGGGCTCGACAACCAGGGCTTGAGCGGGATCGAGTCGACCTACGACTCGGAGATCGGCGGCCGGGCGGGACAGATCCTGGTCCACACCGATGCCCGCCGGCGCGCTTTCAGCCGCATCGACCGGCCGCCGACTGCCGGCGCGACCGTCGAGCTGACCATCGACAAGCATCTCCAGCATATCGCGGAGCGCGAGCTTCGGGCGGGGATTCGAACCTACGACGCGGATGCCGGGGCGGTCGTGATGCTCGATCCGCGCACCGGCGAGGTGCTGGCGCTCGCCAGCGCGCCGTCGTTCAATCCGAACGCGTTCGGCGCCGCAACGCCCGCGCAGCGCCGCAACCGCGCCGTGCAGGACGTGTACGAGCCGGGGTCGACCTTCAAGATCGTCACCGCCGCGGCGGCCTTCGAGGAGGACGCCGTCCAACCCGACGAAGTGTTCGACGTGAGCGCCGGCTTCATCCGGATCGGCCGCAACCGAATCAATGACTTTACGACCTACGGCCTGCTGAGCTTCACGGACGTGATCGTCAAGTCCAGCAACGTCGGGGCCATCCTGGTCGGATTGCGCCTGGGACCGGAGCGGCTCAGCCGGTACGTCGACAGGTTCGGTTTCGGGCGCGCACTGTCCCGGGACTTTCCGGGAGAGAGCGCGGGCCTCGTCTGGAGTGCCGAGACGCTCAACGATCGGGCGATAGCGTCCATTGCCATGGGGTACCAGATTGCCGTCACCCCGTTGCAGATGGCGGCTGCCTTCGCCGCGGTGGCGAACGGCGGCGAGCTCCTCGAGCCTCGTGTCGTTCGCACCGTGGCCCGCAACGGCGGCCGGGTGCACTCGGAGCGACGGGTGATCAGGCGCGCGATCTCGCGGGAGACGGCGGCTGGGTTGACCGGGATCATGACGCAGGTCGCCGAGCGGGGAACGGCCCGTCGCGCCCGAGTGCCCGGCTATGCGGTCGCCGGCAAGACCGGCACGGCGGAGAAGCTCATCGACGGTCGCTACTCGCACACCGACCACAATGCCTCGTTCGTCGGATTCGTACCCGCGGATGCCCCGCGGCTCGTCATCCTGGTCATGTTGGATACGCCGCGCACCGCCATGATCAACGGCATCCGCCAGCGGGCGTACACCGGCGGCGCGGCGGCGGCGCCGGTCTTTCAGCGTATTGCCGAAGCGGCCCTGCGGTACCTCCGGGTGCCGCGCTCGCAGGACTCGACCCGACCGCCGCTGGTTGCGCGCTCCGCGCCCGCGCGAGATGCGGACCTGCGGCCGGCCGCCTGGGCGGAGTCCGCCGGCGCACCGCTTCCGGCCCGCCCTGCCGTCGCCTCCGAGGATGCGGGATCGATACCCGATCTGCGTGGGCTGAGCGCTCGGCAGGCCGTCGAAGTCCTCGGCCGCATGGGTCTGCGAGCGGAGTTCAACGGCGACGGAGCGGTGGCGCGCCACGCGCCGGCGGCGGGAGAGGCCGTCGACCCGGGCGCGACCGTCACTGTCTGGCTGCAGCGGTATGCGCCGCCGGCCGACGACGCCGAGGCGCTGGGGCCATGACCATGGTCGACGAAAAGGCCGCGGTCAGGAACGTCGAACGCGGGATGTCCTGTGGGGTATTGCTCGCTGACGCCGGCGTCGGTGGCTCCACGGTTCCGGACGAACGTCTGGAGTCTCCGGTGACCGGCGTCCATTTCGATTCGCGTGACGTCACTCCGGGCGGCGTCTTCGTCGCCGTACCGGGCCAACGCTTCGACGGCGCCGATTTCGTCGACGACGCGGTAGAGCGCGGCGCGGCGCTCGTCGTCGCCGAGGTGGAGCCGCCGGCGGCGGCGCCGCTGCCCTGGGTCCGCGTGCCGGATGCCCGCGCCGCGCTGTCCGCACTCGCCGCGGCCTTCCATGGCGATCCGAGTCACGACCTGCAGGTCGTCGGCGTCACCGGCACCAACGGCAAGACCACCACGACGTGGCTCATCGAATCGATCTTCGCGCACGCGGGGATGGCGACCGGGCGCATCAGCTCCATTTCGAACCGGATCGGCGGCGACGACGCCGGGCAACCGGCGGTGCACACCACGCCGGAGGCCCCGCAGGTCCACGCGTTGCTCGCGGCGATGCGCGACCGGGGCGCACGGGCCTGCGCCATGGAGGTCTCTTCCCATGCCACGGCGTTGCGACGGGTCGAACACGTCCGGTTCGCAGCTGCGGTCTTCACGAACCTGACGCGCGACCATCTCGACTTTCACGGCGACATGGAGGGCTATTTCGCCGCGAAGCGGCGGCTCTTCGACTTGTTGCCGGATGGGGCTCCGGCCGTGGTCAACCTCGACGACCCGCGCGGCGCCCGCCTGGCGGGGCAGGTGTCGCGGCCGGTGACCTACGCCCTGGATCGGACGGCGGACTGCATGCCCGTTCGCCTGGAGCTGCGGGCGGACGGGACCGTCATCGAGGCGCGCACGCCGCGTGGATCGTTGCTGCTGGAGTCGCGGTTGCCGGGTCGCGCCGCCGCCTACGACGTGCTCGCCGCGGCGGCCGCGGGCGTGGCTCTCGACCTGCCGTTCGCCGGTATCGCCGCCGGGGTACGCGCCTTGACCGTCGTGCCGGGTCGTATGCAGACGGTGTCTTCGGAGGACGACGACGTGACCGTCATCGTCGACTCCGCGCACACCGACGACGCGTTGCGGGGATTGCTGGAAACCGTGCGCCAGTTCGCCCGGCGCCGGATCGTCACGGTGTTCGGTTGCGGCGGCGATCGGGACGCCACGAAGCGGCCGTTGATGGCGGTGGTGGCGACCCGCCTGAGCGACGCGGTGATTCTCACGTCGGACAACCCCAGGTCGGAGGATCCGAAAGCCATCATCGACGACATCGAGCGTGGCCTCGGTCGTTCCGATACCCCGCATCTGGCGATCGTGGAGCGGGCGGCGGCGATCCGCCGCGCGATAGACGACGCGGGGGCCGGCGACATCGTCGTCATAGCGGGCAAGGGGCACGAGCGTTACCAGGTGATCGGGTCGCGCGCGGTGCCCTTCGACGACGTCGTCGTGGCGCGCGCGGCGCTCGACGCACGGAGCGGGCGGCAATCGGGGGGATGACAGACAGGTGGCGGAGCAGGGAACGGACATTGCACTCGACCGCCGCCGGGCTCACTTC
>WTGR01000276.1 GCA_011523485.1 Acidobacteriota bacterium | reverse complement strand
CGCCGAGCGAGCTGGCCGGGGTGGATGCGCTGATGCGGGAAGCCGGCGCGCCGGCCCTGCCGGAGGTGCGGCGCGTGGTTCTGGTGGGCAACCGCATCTCGCCCGGCAATCCGGTCACCAAGCCGGACGGGACGGTGGTGCGCACGCTGTGGGGCGAGCTGGCGTGGCAGTTGGGCGGCGCGGCGGCGCATGCGCGCCTCGCGCGCGACGACGAGCACGCGACGAGTCCCGGCGACACGCTGCGGCAGCTCCTGGTCGAATACGGACCGTGCCTGATCCTGATCGACGAGTGGGTCGCCTACGCCCGCCAGCTTCACGATCAGAGCGACCTTCCCGCCGGCAGCTTCGAGACGCAGTTCACGTTCGCGCAGGCGCTCACCGAATCGGTCAAGCTGGCCGGCAACTGCCTGCTGGTGGTCAGCCTGCCCGCGTCGGACTCCACCGCGTCGCCGCACGCGCAGGCCGACGACGTCGAGGTGGGCGGCCAGCGGGGGCGCGAGGCGCTCGACCGGCTGCGGAACGTCATCGGGCGCATCGAATCGTCGTGGCGGCCGGCCAGCGCCGAGGAAGGCTTCGAGATCGTCCGGCGGCGGCTGTTCGAGCCGACCGCCGATGCGGCGCAGTTCAAGGACCGCGATGTCGTCGCGCGCGCGTTCGCGGACCTGTACCGCGGCCAGCACCAGGAGTTCCCGGCCGAGTGCCGCGACACCGACTACGAGCAGCGGATCAAGGCCGCCTACCCGATACACCCCGAGGTCTTCGACCGCCTCTACGGCGACTGGTCGACGCTGGTGACGTTCCAGCGCACCCGCGGCGTGCTGCGGCTGATGGCGGCGGTCATCCACAGCCTCTGGGAGAAGGGCGATCGAAACCCGCTCATCCTGCCCGCCAACCTGTCGATCGACGACCCGCAGGTGCAGTTCGAGCTGACCCGCTACCTGCCCGACCACTGGGTGCCGGTGATCGAGAAGGATGTTGACGGCCCGAGCGCCCTGCCGCAACGGATCGACCGCGAGGTGGCCAACCTGGGCAAGTACTCGGCCTGCCGGCGGGTCGCGCGCGCCGTCTATCTCGGGTCGGCGCCCGCCGCGGGCGCGCCGCAGCGCGGACTCGAGGACCGGCGCATCAGGCTCGGTTGCGTGCTTCCCGGCGAATCGCCCGCCGTCTTCGGGGACGCGCTGCGGCGGCTGGCCGCGGCGGCGACCTACCTGTACCAGGACGGCCCCCGCTACTGGTACGACACGCGGCCGACCGTCACCAAGCTGGCCGAGGACCGCGCCGAGCAGTTGCGCCGCGACCAGGACAAGGTGGCGCAGGCCATCGGGGAGCGGCTGCGCGCCGCCCTGCGCGAGACCGGCGGTTTCAGCCGGGTCCATCCGGCCCCCCGGTCCGGATCGGACGTGCCGGACGAGCGCGAGACCCGTCTGGTGGTGCTCGACGTCGATCACCCGCATCATCGGGACGCGGGCTCTCCGGCGGAGAAGGCGGCCGCCGCCATCCTGGAGAACCGGGGGACCACGCCGCGGCTCTACCGCAACACGCTTGTCTTCCTCGCGCCGGATCAGTCGCGCCTCCAGGACCTGGACGAGGCGGTCCGGCGGCGCCTGGCCTGGAAGTCGATTCTCGACGAGCGGGAACTGCTCGATCTCTCACCGCACCAAGTGAAGCAGGCCGAGACGCAGCACGATGCCGCCGGCGAGGCCGTTACGGCGCGGTTGCCGGAGACCTATCAATGGCTGCTGGCGCCGGTCCAGGCAAAGCCCGCCGATCCGGTGACCTGGGAGGCGGCCCGTCTGACCGGACAGGGGGCCCTGGCGGAGCGGGCCGCGCGCCGATTGAAGGGCGACGATCTGCTGGCGGCGAGCTTCGCCGGCACCCGCCTGCGGATGGAGCTCGACCGGGTGCCCCTGTGGCGCGGAGACCACGTGGCGGTTCGTCAGGTCGTCGAGGACTTCGCCAGCTACCTCTACCTGCCGCGCCTTCAGGATCCGGACGTGCTGCTGCAGGCCGTCGCCGACGGCGTGGGCCTGCTGACCTGGGCCGACGACAGCTTCGGCTACGCGGACCGCTTCGACGAGCAGGCCGGTCGCTACGTCGGACTGCGGGGCGGGCAGGCCATTCCGCTCACGGACGTGGATGCCGCGGGGGTGATCGTCAAGGCGGACATCGCACGGCGGCAGCTCGACGCCGAACGCGCACCCGCCGTGCCGCCGGCACCGGACGATGGGGACGAACCGACGGTGACGCCGCCGGGACCCGAACCGGAACCGCCGCAGCCTGACCGGAGGCCGACGCGGTTCCACGGCAGCGTTTCGCTCGACGCCACCCGCACCGGACGCGACGCCGGCCGCATCGCCGACGAGGTGATCACGCATCTGGCGGGTCTTGTGGGGGCGAACGTGAAGGTGACGCTCGAGATCGAAGCGGACATTCCCGCCGGCGCGCCCGATCACGTCGTGCGGACGGTGACCGAGAACAGCCGCACGCTGAAGTTCGACAGCCACGGGTTCGAGCGCGAGTGACTCCGTGCTCGGACTCAGAGTCGCCGCCACTGTTCGATCAGTTTCCGCAGCCCGTACACCAGCTCGTACAGCGCTTGTGTCCGTGCTTCGTGCCGGCCGACGATGCGGGCGACATCCGGGACCATACGCTGGAGCCGGTGCGCCAGGGAGCGGATGGCAACCTTGGCCATGTCCTCCTGCTGCTGCACGGCGCCGTCGACCAGGCGCTCGAGGTGGCGCATCGAGCGCTGCATGTCGGCCGCCCCTAGCCCGAGCCGCTCCGCATACGCGTCCGGTCGTTCCCGCACGGTGTCCCACAGCCACTGCTCCGGCGGGCCCTCGCCCGGCAGGAACAACACGTGCACGGCTTGCGCGTGCCGTTGGGCAATGGCATGCAGCTCCTCCTCCAGCCCCCGCGAGTCGCCGTCGAGGACCAGGATGAAGTTGGACAGCCGGTCGAACTTCGCCAGCGTGCGGACGTGTCCCGGGAACTCGTCCCGCCCCGAATTGCGCCCGATGACGACGTCGCCGTGCTGCAGCTCCAGCTCGACGTTCAGCACGTCGAGAACGCCGCGAATCACGCCCTCGGCGACCGCGTCCTCGCACAGGATGGAGAGCTGGTCCTGCGAGGCGCCGTACAGCGCCTTCTGGAAGAGGTCGCGATGGGCCGGCACGCGGCGCACCTCTCCGGTGTCGTCGTCGCGGTCGAGGAATATCCGGGCCTCCGCCGGCACGCTGTCGAGGATGACTGGGCTGTGCGACGCCACGATGATCTGCAGGTTCCGGCGCAGCGCGCTGCGCTGCAGTTCGAGCATCGCCTGCTGCTGCGTGTAGGGATGCAGGCCGGTGTCGATCTCGTCGATGAGGACCAGTGCTGCGTCGAGCCGCGCGACCTCCTTCGAGATGCGCAGGATCGAGCGTTCTCCCGACGACATGTGGAACTCGGAATAGCGCGTCTGTCCGGGGTCGTCGATCTCGGCGAACAGCAGGTCGCTCTCCGGTCCGCTGATGACCGACAGGTCGCGGTAGCGCCACGGCAGGATACGGTGGGCGAAGGTCAGCAACTCGGCGTCGAACGCCGCGGCGCGCACCTGCCTGCGGCCGAGCCGCAGCAGGCTGCGCACCTCGGAGGGGTTGGTGAGGTTGGCCAGCGTGCGCAGATAGACGGGCCGTTGCGGCTGGCGTTCGCCGTTGCGGTTGGTGAAGCTGCGCCTCCACGTCCTGCTGCGCTTCCAGGACATGGCGACATCATCGCCGTGATGCAGGTACTGGAAATCGAGCTGCGTCCGTTGCGGCGTATCCGAGGAAACATCCTGTTGTCGGCTGGTGAAGTCCGGAAACAGGGCGCCCGGGGCGAAATCGCGCGGGCGCCGCCCAGGCACGTCGTACGCGCAGGCGCAGGCGAACAGCACGGTCGACTTGCCGCAGCCGTTCGGCCCCGCGAGGACGGACACCGGATACTCGAAAGGGATCCGGATGTCCCGAATACCCCGCAACTCTCTGATCCGGATCGCCGCCAGCGCCTCGTCGCGCTCCCCCTTGCTGGCGCGCAACGCGTCCCAGACCTGGTGCAGCTCCCGAGACATCAACGACATGGACGGCTCTCCCGCGGGCGACGCGCGGCAGCGGCGACGGCGGTCACGCTTCCTCTCCGACGTCCCCGCCCGCGTCGCCGAACAGGCCGCCCTGTTCCGTGCCGCCCGCGGCGGCGAGGCGGCTGATCTCGGGCCAGCTCTGCACGAGCCCGTTGTAGGCCAAGGCCTCCGCGGCGCGCTTCCGGCGTTCGCACACGGTATAGAGCCGGTAGCACAACTCGCGGGCAGTTTCCGCCCGGCCGCCCAGCGTGCGGACCACCGTCGCGGCCTCCTGCTCGCCGCCCCGCTCCAGCACCCGGATCAAGTGATGCACCATCTCCCACGCCGTTAGCCGCGTATCGGACTCGGGGTCCCAGTCGGCCGGCAGTTCCGCCGGGCGCAGAAGCTGCACCTTGCCGGCCCGCGACGTCAGGATACCCGCCTCCACCATGCCCGCCACCGCGGTATTCTTTGCCTTGGCAAGCACTTCGGCGTCGCCGTAGTCCCCCGGCTCGAAGCCGTACTGATCGAACCAGTCCAGCGCCCAGCGGCTGTCGGCGTCGAAGTCTCCCTCCTGCTCGGCGAGCACCTCGTCGAGAATCTGGTTGATCAACGCCAGCGCCTCGCGCACGGACATCGGGTTGCCCGCCGCGTCGAGCACCTTCGCGTAGCGGGTGTATACGGCCATGCCGGGGCCGATGGCTGCCTGGGCGAGGTCGACGGGGGCGATGTTGCCGGTTTGCAGCAGACGGAGCGCCGGCGGCAACTCCCTTCGGAGGGCGGTCACGCACTCGCGACGGGTGGCGTTGGGCGCGTCGGCGGGCCGGCGGCGGCAGACGAGGACAATGCTGGAGGCGAGGGCGTTCTGGGCGAATGCACGCAGTCCCTTGGGTTGCTCCGTGCGCATGGGCCACGTGTCCGTAACAGCAAAGCCCGACATGATCACTGCGTCCAGGAAGGTCTCCCAGCCAGTGCTCGCCGTTCCTTTGCCCTTGCTCTCCGATTGCTTGAAGGCATAGTAGATCGTGACCGGAAACCCAGCGTGTGCCGAGTTAGCAAGTCGTCGTAGCGCTTGGGTCATGCCGTTGAGGAAGAAAATGTCCGCGGCTTCCTTGCTCCCGTGGCGGTACGCGCTGGCCACCAGCTCTGCTCCTTTGGGTACCGCCACCGTTGCGAACAGATCCGGAAACATGTTTCTCACGGAGCGCCGCAGCCAGATGTAAAAGAAATCCGACAGGTCTGCATAGCCGATGTTGTCGTAGTACGGCGGATCGGTCGAAATGAGCCTTCCGCTCGATCTTTTCTGGTCGAGTGCATCCTGCTGAGAAGCGAAGCCCGAGATCGTCTGCTGGAACTGTTTTTCGATAACCTCGCAAACGGACTCCACACTTCCGAAGATGTCACCGCCGACTCCGGCAAGTGGGTTCGTCTCTGCGAAATCCCACACCATGGGCAACGCCTGCCTGCCAAACGTCGCTACTAGCCTGTCCATTCGATGTTCCCACAGACACAGGCTGGTATTCCGATTGCAGCTCTTGCTCTGCGCGAACGACAAATACACCGCTACCGCCTCGGCATACGCCGTCGCCCCGGCGCCGCCGTCACGTAGCGGTCGGCCGTCGTCGGACAACCCCGCCGCGACTGCATCATGGTGAACACGCTCCGTCGCCTCGCTCACCAAGTCGGAGAAGGTCGTCAGCGCGACAAGTTGACGTAGGGTGAAGTAGTCGCCGAACGTCCTGAACCCGTACCGCCGGCCCTGTGCATTGCTGGCCCAAGTCCCACGACTTGGGGCGTCTGGTTTCCATGCGGGCTGTGAGTCACGTGCGGCAGTGTCACTGCTCGGCAGCGGTGGAAGGTACACTCTCGCCCGATCTCCGGCGACGACGACAGCCATCAGTCGTTCGCTCATCCGGCCCGCATTCGCCTCGTCGTCGATGTACTCGTACCGGATGGGAGCGTTGGACATCAGACAACGGAAGCTCCCGCGCGACAGCTTGGTCCCGGCCTTGGCTGCATCAATATCCGGTGGTAGGCCGACCCTGACCGCGAAGCGGTAACTCCCCGCCCCGACCACCGGCTCGACGTACGCCTCCTTGCCCTTCTTCGTCGACAACATGAACGTCGACGCCAGCGGCACGTCCACATCTGCAAACGCCGGGTTCGGGCTCTTCACCGTCCGCGCCCACAGCCACGCGATGACCGTCAGTTTCCGGCCCTGGTACGGCTTCAGGTCGGGCCGCTCCCGCACCATATCCGCCGTGATCTCGACCGGCGGGTACAGACGGCCGATCCGTTTCTCCGCCTCGTCGCGCATCCACCGGCCGTAGTGCCGCACGTCGTCGGCCAGACCCTGCGCGCCCTTCCACGTCCGGGCGACGACCGTCGGCTCGTTCCGCGTCTCCGGGTTCACCGGCGGCCGGCCGGCGAACCTGGGTGGGATCTCGATCATCGCCTTGTTGATGAGGACCGCTACCGGGTTGAGGTCACTGGCGTGCGCTTCGAGTCCCAGTCGCTGCGCTTCGAGCGGCAGGGAGCCCCCACCGGCGAACGGGTCGTGAAATGCGGGCAGTGTGTGGCGGTCGAAGAGCTCCGCGGCACGCGGATGGTCGGCGTGCTCGGCGCAGGCCCGCCGCCAGCTCTGCCAGATCTCCGTGCGGGCCTGCTTCAGCACTTCCCCGTCGGTCGTGCTCTCCCAGAGGACCAGCTTCTCCAGAATCCCGAACAGACGCTCCCGCTCGAGCTCCGCTACCGTGTCGGCGAGCATCTGCCGGTCTCCGATCTCTCCTCGACGCTTCTTCAGCACCCGCTGGGCCGCGCGTTTCTTCGCCGGGTCCGACAGCAGTACGTCGACGTACGC
>WTGR01000496.1 GCA_011523485.1 Acidobacteriota bacterium | reverse complement strand
GCTCTGCACGCCGTACCCGTTGACGGAGAAGACGTAGGCGCGCTGCTGGTCCAGGAACGGATCGAAGTAGAGCGTGATCGTGTCGTCGCTGAACGTCTGGTCCCGGTCCGACCGGTTGGCGCGGATGAGCACCGGATCGGAATAGCGGACGTGCATGCCGAAGTAGAGGTTCTGCGTGTCGTAGGCGAGGTAGAGCTCGGTCTGCTCCGTGGCCGGCGCGCCGTCGAGCGGCTGCTGCTGGACGAACTCGGTGATGCGCACCGCCCGGCCCCAGACCGCGTCGTCGAGACGGCCGTCGATGCGGGGCGGATCCGTCACCCGCACAGGCTCCACGCTGGGGCGCCCGGTCAGGATGCCGGCGGCGGGAGCGAGGCCGGCGCCCAGCGGCCCGGCCGCGCCGGCCACTGCTTCCCCGCCGGCGCCCGCGGGAGCCGACCCGTCCGCCCGCGCGGCTTGCACCCGCGCGGCGACCTCGCCGGCGTCGGCCGCCCGCTGCCCCCGGTCGTCGACGGTCGGACGCGGCAGGATGATTCCCTCGATGAGCCCCGCGGGAGCCGGCGTCCCCGGTCGTCCCGCGGGACCGTCCCCGGCCGGAGCGGCGGATCCGGCCGGCGGCGCCGCCCCCCCGGCGGGCGCTTCGAGCGGCGCCGCAGCGCCCGCCGGGGGGGCGGCGCCGAGGTCGACGTCCGCCGTCAACGCGCCGGCGATGCGGTCCTGCAGGTCGAAGGCCTCGTGGAGTGCGCCGTCCAGACGGACGGAGCGAAGCACCTCTCCGGTCGAGACTTCGACCAGCCGCGCCGTGATGCGGAGCCGCTCTCCCAGACGCTGATAGCCGCCGGTCACCACCCACCGCGCGCCGCCCGCGGCGCCCGGGGCGCGGCCCTCGACCACCATCAGCCCCAGCGCGTCGAGATCGGCGGCGACGGTCTCGGCAATCCCTGACCCCAGCCAGGCATCGGCCGGATTCAGGGAAACGTTGGTGAACGCCTCCACGGCGACAACGGGCGCCGGCGGGCGCGCAACCGGCGCGGACTGGCCGTGCGGCGCCCCGGCCCGCGATCCGGCAAGGCCGCTGGTCGGCACCGCGGCCCCGGCAAGCCGTGCCGTCCCGGCCGTCAGGCAAGCGCCGGCGGCGGCGAGCGCCGCGATGCGGCGCAACCGGCTTGCGACGTTGCTACGGGCGGTGTTCCGCATCCTGCATCCGTTCGGTCCGCCGCTCCCGGAACCGGGCATGCGCGGTCCGGACAGGCCGCTCACGCGCGCAGCCGAGCCGTGCAGCGCCTATTCGGACACGCGAACCGCGACGAGCGCCGACGTCCAGCAGCACTGAAAGCCGCTTCCCCCCACGCCGGTCTCGTCGAGAGCCTCCGCGCGCAGGACGTACTCGCCGGGCGCGCTGAAGGTGGCTGTCGTCGTCGGGTTCTGGTCCGACGAGTCGGCGAACTCCTGAACCGGTGCGGAGAACTCCACCTCCCCGGGGCCGCGGACCACGTGCCAGCGGAGGATCAACGCGGGCCGCGGCCGGCGGGACGCGGCCACGAGATTGTCGGTCGGCTTCTCGTCGGACGTCCAGACGGCCAGTTCCACCGCCGCTCCCACCGCGGCGGTCAGCTCCCGCGCGATCCCGATCGGCGGACCGGTGAATTGCTCGCCGTCGGGCGCGAAACGCACCACTGGCGGCTTGTTGCCGTTGGCGGCGTCCTCGAACGGCTCGAGGACCCACAGCGGATCGAGATGCATCGGGATCGACACCGTCTCGCCGTTCGCAGCCAGGTGCCAGATCAACCGGGCATCCGGATCGCCGCCGGGGATGCGGACGGTGAAGACGCCCCAGGAGCGGCCCGGCGTGAAGTGCGTCGGCTGGCCCTGGTCGGCCGGCCCCGGCTCGATGTAGTTGTCGGCGCCGACCGGTACGTCGACGACCTCCTCGGTGTTGGCGTTGAAGTAGCCGGCGAGCAGGGTGATGCTGCCGTCAGGATTCTCGTACCACCCCTCGTAAGCCGGATAGACCGGCGCCCCGAACTCCTGCAGCGTCCCCGGCACCTGCGCCCCGGCCGCGCCGACGCCGACCGCCGTCACCAGGAACACGGCGACCGCCGTCGCCCATTCCGCCGAACCCTCCACGCGCATGCCGTCAGCCTCCTCGTACGTCAGAGGAGCCGCCCCCGCAACGAGGGCGGCTCCCGGTCTCTTCGCCTGCCGGCTCGGGCGGCCCGCCGGCCCGCCCGGCGCCGGTCCCGAAAACCTAGTTGTCGTTCGTCGTCGCCAGCGCCTCGCGCTCCGCAATGGCCGCCGCGAAGTCGTCGTCGTCCAGGTAGGTGACGTTGACCCAGGCGTGGCCCATCTCGTCCACCGTCCGGTCCCCGTAGCCGACCCACTGGTTGGGATCGGGGTTCGCCCGGTTGGCCGACGTGTTGTCGTACCACGACTTCAGGTGCAGCACCGTCCCCTTCGGGAGCAACGGCGCCGCGTGGTCGGCGTACACGTAGTTGAGGTGCCAGTTGAAGTTGAAGTCGCTCACGCGGCTCAGGACCTCGGTCGTGCCGTCGGGGAGGATGGCCGTCATCTGCATCCCCTTGCCCCGCAGGTGCATGTGCGGCTGGTAGTTCTCCACGCGCCCGTTCTGCTTCAGCACGTGGAAGCGCTCGGTCACCGTCACCTGGTTCGGCGGGATCGACAGGTGGTCGCTGCCCCCCTCGATGGTGCTGAACGCGGAGAGCACCTGCCGGTGCTTCGGCTCCTCGCCCTTCGGATACAGGTAGAGGCCGAGCTCCACCGTGTCGGTAATCTCCTCGCCGACCGCGTGGTAGTGGACGTCCCAGAGAATGCTCGCGCCGGCCTTGATCAGCTTGCCGCTGTTCGGCCGCATGATCTCGCCCTGCTTGCCGACCGCCCACTCCATCAGCAGTCCGGGACCGACGTCCGACGCCGCGCCGAGGTCGTCGTCCTCCTCCTGCTGCAGGCGCGCGAGGGCGTGGTGCGTGACGCGGCGGCCGTCGACGCTCGACGGGCGGATCTCGATGGCCCGGATCCAGCGGTCCTCGGTCAGCCCGGTCGGCACCTCCGGCTTCCACCAGCGGTCCTGGGCCACGGCCGGCACGGTGTACGGCGTCGAGTGGATGACCAGGTCCGGCGGCCCGCCGAACAGGCCGGCGTAGTTCCAGACGTCGTCGTCGGCGAACTCGACCGGCGGCGGCATGTCCTCGGGATTGCCGCGCGGCGCGCCGGCATCGACCCAGCGGACGATGGTGTCGATCTCGGTGTCGGTGAGCGAGCGGTCGTTCTCGAAGTCCTGGATGCCGACCGACTTGTCGATGTGCCACGGCGGCATCTGGCGGGTCTCCACGCGGGTCCTGATCGACCGCGCCCAGGGCCGCGATTCCGCGTAGGTGACGAGCGACATCGGCGCGATGTAGCCCGGCCGATGGCACGCCTGGCACTTCTGCTGGAAGATCGGCGCCACGTCCTTCGTGAACGTGGGAGTCGTGTCCTCGGCCCCCGCCGCACCGGGCAGCCCGAGCAACACCGCGGCCAGCGCAATCACCGGCAACCTCGTATCGCCTCGCATGAATCGCTCCTTGTGAACCCGCCCGCGGCAGAGCCTCCGCAGCGGTTACGGCAAACGTGCATTATACGACGAACCGCGCGCCGGACGGTCGCCGGTCGGCGATGGGTAGTGCGTCGGTTTCATCGGGCCGCGGGATATCGCCACGGCCGCGCCGTTCCCGTGCCAAAGTCAAACCGACGCACTACCCGGCGATGGGTGGTGGGCTGGTTTCGACCGGCGCAGGGGTCAGAAGCCGCCAGAAGCTCGGCGCGATCCCGAGGGTCATCGCCGGCGACTTCCCCGCCCAAGGCACGAAACACCACGTTCCTGCACTATTCGTGCTACTCTGGCTTCCATGAGCGCGTCGCTGGCGCTCGACATCCTGCGACCGGACGACCGGGAGACCTGACGATGCCCGCCACGTTCCTCGCAGCGCAGACCGCGCCGCCCATCACGGTAGAGCTGTCGGCTGCCGTCACGGTGCTGCTCGGCGTCGTCGCCGCTCTGCTTGGCGTCATCGGCTTCTTCCTGCATCGTGAACTCAGGAACAACGACAAGGCGCACTCGGATCTGAAGACTGACGTCCGCGCGATGGACACGAGCATCAAGAAGCTCCTCGAGGGCGATGTGGCGTGGGTTCGGGCACTCCTCGAGCGCGTTCCGGGGAAGTGAAGCGGTCACGTTTCGCCTTCCTGACCCGTCAGCGCTCGGCGATGCGGTACACCGCCTCGGCGGTCCGGATGATGAGGCTGTCGTCGAGGATGGCCGGCGTCGCCATGGTGAACTCGTCGAGCGGGTTCTCGGCCAGGATCCGGAACTCCGTCCCCGCCTCGATGACGTAGGTCGTCCCCTGCTCGCTCAGCGCGAAGATCCTGCCGTTGTAGGCCCACGGCGAGGCGGTGAACGCCTGGCCCACGTCGATCCGCTGCCGGCCGTAGATCTCCGCCCCGGTACGGGCGTCGTGGCAGGTCATCATCCCGCGGTCGAGCAGCGTGTAGTAGTGGTCGCCGTACACCAGGGGCGAGGGGTGGTACGAGCCCCCCTGCTCCAGCGACCACGCCACGTGCTCGTTGGCCGTCTCGCCCTCGGCGAGCGAGATGTCGCCGGACGCGCCGGGCCGGACGGCGTAGACGGGCCGGAAGTAGTCGGCGATGTAGCCGGACTCCAGGTAGAGCAGGCCGTGCGCCGCGATGGGGGTCGGTATCACGATGGACGACATCCCCGCCAGTTCCCAGAGCAGCCGGCCGTCCAGGCCGTAGGAACGGATCCGGTCCGTGCCGGTGGTCACGATCTCGGTGCGCTCGGCGTTCTCCCAGACGTACGGCGTCGACCAGTTGGACCCTTCGTCGCGATGGGTGCGCCACGCCTCGGCGCCGGTTTCCGCGCTCAGCGCCGCGACGTAGGACTGCTCCTCGTTGTCGACGACCAGGTAGAGCCGACCGTCGTGCAGCACCGGCGACGACGCCGTGCCCCAGCCGTTGCGGGTCGCGGCGGGCGGCAGCTCGCGCGACCAGAGCAGCGTGCCGTCCAGGCCGAGGGCGTAGAGACCCACGTTGCCGAAGAGGACGTACAGTCGCTCGCCGTCGGTCACCGGCGTCTCGGACGCGAAGGTGTTCTTCAGGTGGTGCGACGAGGCCGGCACGCCGGTGTGCAGCTCCCGGCGCCAGCGCACCTCCCCCGTCTCCAGATCGAGCGCGTAGACCAGCCAGTGGTGCAAGTCCTCGGGGGCGTCGCGCTCGCCGAATCGGTACCAGCCGCTCTCCGGCGTCTCGACCTCGCCGTCGCTCACCACCGTGGTCAGGAACACCTGGCCGCCGGCGACGATCGGCGAGCTCCACCCGAGACCCGGCAGCGGCGTGCGCCAGGCGACGTTGTCGGTCGCGCTCCAGCGTTCCGGCAGGGCGGGGTTGTCGGCGACGACGCCGGCCGCGCCCGGACCCCGGAACTGAGCCCATTCCTGCGCGCCGGCCGGGCCCGCGGCCAGCACCAGCGCGGCGCACAGGAACGCGCGCACCGGCGTAGCGGAGCGGCCTCGCCTCCATTCTCCTTCAGTCATTCCCAAACCACTCTTTCGCTTTTTCTTTGGCCGCGCTTCTGTGTTCGGGCTTGACGTGCAGCACAACTGCGGCAAACGCCATCGCCAGCGCCCCGAGGTCATCCGCAAATCCTGCAACGGGCGTGATGTCCGGAATCACGTCCATGGGAACGATGAAGTATCCGAGCGCGCTCGCGATGATGGCTTTCGCCGCGGCGGGTGTGTCTCCGTCCCGCAGACAGAAATACAGGATCAACGCCTTCTCGACGACTTCGATGCCTGCCGTGCGAGCAAAGGCGCCGACCTTTTTCCAGAAGGACTCTTCGCTGTACGCTGCGCCATAGTCCTTTTCCGGACCCGGCTGCTCGTTGTCGGCCTCCGCCACTGCGACTACTCCTGCCGCCGGAAGATGACCACCTCTCCCGGGGTGGCCGCAAAGACGAGCTCCTCGCCGATCGCCACCGGCCCGGCCGGGACGCCGAGGTCGGACTCGCCAACCAGCGCGGGCCGGGCGGGATCGGTCAGATCGAACACTTGCAGCACGTCGCCGCCGGCCACGTAGGTCCGGCGACCCCACATGGCTGCCCCTGCCGGCCGGCCGGCCACTGGAACGGGCGCCGTCACGACCGGCGCGGCCGGATCGGAGATATCGACCGCCTGCAGCCCGACGCGGCCACTGACGATGCAGAGGAGGTCCGGGGACGCGCCGTCGATAGACCGTGGGTCCGGCGCGAAAACCTGCGTAATGGGATCGCGGCCGAGCGACAGGCTGCCGATCACCGCGGGGGCGGTGGGAGCCGACGGGTCGACCACGATCAGCCCGGCAGGCTGATCCGCCACGAAGACCAGCGGGCCGCCGGCGGCGATGCCGCGCGGGAATCCGTCGCTCAGATACTCGCCGACCCGCACGACGTCGCCTGCCGCGTCCACGATGTCGAAACCGAGCGAATTGTCGCCCACGAAGACGCGGGTCCCCGCCGCCGCGACGCCCACGGCCTGACCGCGCGTCGCGGAGGTCCCGGTCAAGCGCGGCGCCGTCGGGTCGGACAGATCCAACCGGCGGAGCCCGTCGTGGCTGTTGGCCACATAGACCGCGTCGCCGGCGGTGGTCAGGCCCAGCACGGGCTGCTCGAAGTCGTAGGCGCCGACCGGCCGGGGGGACGTGGGACGCGACACGTCGAGCACGCGAACACCGGATCCGGCGCCGATGACGAGATGGTCGCCTGCGGCTGCCAGCGCCGTCGCCGGGGCGGGAGTCGGTACCGCGCCCAGCCTGACCAGCGTCGGGGTCTGCGCAATTGCCGAAGCGCCCGGCAGGGCCGCCGATGCGACCGCCAACGCCACCGCGACGAGAGATGGGGTTCGCACCATGCTCACGAACGCCGC
>WTGR01000680.1 GCA_011523485.1 Acidobacteriota bacterium | reverse complement strand
TCTTCCCGTCCAACTTCTTTCCCGAGCCGGACTTCTCGTCCATCGACACCGTCGATGACCTCGCCGCCATCGTGCGGCGGGACTTCGAAGCCAAGGCGCCGACCGGTTCGGAGATTGCCGCGCGGGCGGAAGCGGGCGGCTACGCCAATCGCTACGAGCTGCTGCGCGACCTGGGACTGCACCTGTTCTGGATGAATCGCTACGTGATCACGATGTACGAGAAGCGGCCGACCCGCTGGCGGGACGTGCCCCGGCGGCGCGACGACATCTTCATTCCGGCGCTGACCCCGTGGGAGGACGGCGAACGCAAGGTGGCGGCGGTCGAGTCCTGCTACCGGCAACTGCCCGCGGCGTGGTCGGCAGAGGTCGAGGACGACCTGTACCGCATGCTCTTCGACGTCTTTCGCCACAAGCGGCACCATGCGACCGACCTGCCGGCGATCAAGCCGACGGTCGCCGAAGCCGGCGCCACCGGCTCGCAGCTCGTGTACCGGCTCGGATCGTACGAGCCGGACCACCCCCGGTTCAGCCTGGAGGACATCCTCGACTGCCACGAGAGCGTGCCCGAGCTCGAGGCCCTGCGCCGCTGGGCGATGACGCTGCACAACCAGTATCCGTGGGACCGCTCGGACACCGGACTGGTCCCGATCGACGCCCTGCGGGGCGATGACGTCGTGGTGGTCTACCACCCCCGCACCCCGGACGTGATGGACTTCATCCGACGCGTGAAGAACGGCGCGCCGCGCCGTCCCCGCATCCCGCCGGCCCGGCCGCCGCGGCAGCCGACCGCCCCGTTGGCGCCGGTACGGGTACGGTCCCAGTTCCGCGTGCAGCCGCACATCGAGGCCCTCGCCGTGCGCCGCGGCGAGATTCCGTGCACGAACGACGACATCATCCGCAACTCGGCCTCCAGTTGGTCGCCGATGAGCGCCGCGCAGATCGCCGCCAGGACCGGTATCGAGAGCCGCTGCTATACCGCGGGCGGCCTCGAGAACCTCGCCCTCGACGCCGCCGCGAGCGCGCTGGAGCGGGCCGGCCGGACGCCGGAGGAGATGGGGGCGGTCCTCTTCTGCACCTGCACCAACAGCCGGCTCCTGCCCTCGGCGGCCACGTGGCTCTCCGGGCAGCTCGGCATGTTTCAGACCCACACGTCGGTCGACCTCGTCGCGGCCTGCGCCGGCTTCCCCTACGGTCTGGCGGACGCGGTTCGCATCCTGCAGGAGGTCCGGCGTCCGATCCTGCTCGTCTGCGCCGAGAAGTTCTCCGACAAGGTGGGCAGCGTGCGAACCTCGCGCATGATCTTCGGCGACGGCGCCGCCGCCCTGGTCGTCGCCCCGGCCGCCGCCGGCGCGCCCGGCGACGTGGACGTGCTGCAGACCTACGCGAGCGGCCCCGCGAGCCAGGTGAATTCGATCATCTGGCCCAACGCCGAGTTCGGCTGCGACATCACCGTCTACGGCCCGGAGGTCAAGGCGCTCGTCAAGCGCTACCTCCGGCAGATGATCGGGGAGCTGCAGACCCTGCCCCATCCCGACGGCGGCCCGGGAACCCTCATCGACGCCATCGACCTGATCGTCCCGCACCAGGCGAACAAGCGGATGGTCGTCGACCTCGCCGAGCAGGCGGGCATCGGCCGCGACCGGATGTACTTCAACATCGCCCGCGTCGGCAACACGTCGGCCGCGAGCATCCCGTTGGCGATCCACGATGCCGTGCGCGACGGCGTGATCTCCACCCCGACCCGCGTGTTCACGCCCGGTTTCGGGGCCGGGGCGGTCGCCGGCTATGCGGTTCTGCGTGTCGACCCGGCCATCGTCGCCGAGGAACGGACCGCGGCGCCGGTCACGGACGACGGGCTGTTGCCGGCCCTTCCCCACGTCGCCGCCGCGACCGACGCAGAGCCGGCCCTGGCGGGCTGACCGGTCGCCGGCCGGCGTCGCATGCCGGTCGTATCGACGTCCCTGGGAGTCCATGTGCGGGCTACCGGAGGCCCGCGGCGACCGTGTTACGCTTTGCTCGGTTCGCGGGGAACCGGTGGCGCAGCAGCGGGTGCAGCAGAAGCTGCGTAGAGGAATCAGCATGTTTACAGGAAGGGTCGCCGTCGTCACCGGCGGATGCCGGGGCATCGGCGCAGCCATCACGAAATCGCTGGCCGAGGCCGGGGCTCACGTCGCGGCCGGCTACAACCGGGGGACGGAAGCGGCCGAAGCGCTCGCGGCCGGCCTGCGGGCCGAGGGCCGCTCGATCTCGCTGCACCAGGGCAACGTCGCCGAGCCCGAGGCCTGCAGACGGGTGGTCCGGGAGGTGCTCGACACCCGCGGGCGCATCGACTTCCTGGTCAACAACGCGGGCATCAACGTCGACAAGACGGTGCGCAAGATGTCCGTCGACGACTGGCACGCGGTGCTCCGGGTGAACCTCTCCGGCGCGTTCTACATGATCAAGGCCGTCCTCGACCACATGATCGAGCGCCAGAGCGGGCGCATCGTCAACATCAGCTCGGTCATCGGCCAGAGCGGCAACATCGGACAGGCGAACTACGCCGCTTCGAAGTCCGGTCAATTCGGCTTCACGAAGAGCCTCGCACTCGAGGTGGCCCGCAAGGGGATCACCGTCAACTGCGTCGCCCCCGGATTCATCGAGACCGAGATGGTCGCCTCGGTTCCCAAGCCGGTCCTCGAGACGGTGATCGGGCGCATACCGGTGGGCCGCCTGGGACAGGCTTCCGAGGTGGCGCGCTGCGTGCGGTTCCTGCTCGAGGACGAGGCGGGGTACATCACCGGCGCCGTCCTGACCGTCAACGGCGGCCTGGAAATGTAGACGGTCGAGCACGGAATGGCTGTCAAGCGGACCGGTCCCGACGCCGGCCTCGGGGAGTTCATCCGGCGCCAGCGCGAGCTGGGACACCTGTCGGTCCGCCAGCTCGCCGACGCGTGCGGCATCTCCAACGCCTATCTCAGCCAGATCGAGCGCGGCTTCCGGAACCCCAGCAGCTTCGTCCTCAAGGCGCTCGCCGACGGTCTGGAGCTGTCCGCCGAGACGCTGTACGCCCAGGCCGGCATCCTCGACCCGGCGCAGGGCGAGGCGAACGACGTCGTCGAGGCGGTGCGCCGCGATCCCTACCTGTCGGCCCGCCAGCGCGAGATGCTCGTCGAGATGTACGAGTCGTTCCGCAAGGTGAACGACGCCGGCTGAGTCCCTCGCGCGTGCGGATGCTTGCAAAAGTAAGCACTCTTTGTTACCATCCGTCTCGTTCGATGGAAGGAGACTCGATGATCAACTGGACCAGGCAGACCGACGACATGGTGCAGGCGCTGACCGACACGCAGAAGAAGTTCTGGAGCATATGGACCGAGGCCGCGGAGCAACAGGCGAGCCAGGCGCAGTTGGCCGAGACCTGGCGGAAGGCCGTGGACGCCTGGGAGGCCGCCGTCGAGAACAGCCTCGAGACGCAGAAGGCGGTGGCGCGAAGCGTCGGCGACAGCGCGTCGGCCATCCCCGCCATCCCTCAGGATCTGCTGGACTGGGCCGCGCAGACCCAGGCCCTGAGCAGCCGCTGGACCGAGGCCCAGAGCGCGCTGTGGGAAAGCTGGTTCGGCATGGTTCGCAAGGCGGTGCCGGTGAAGATGCTGGGCACGATCGACGACGAGAACCAGAAGCTGTTCGCCGTATGGCAGGAATCGGTGGAGAAGATCGGCGCCGCCCAGTTGGCGTGGGCGCAAAAGTGGACCGAGCGTGCGGGTGCGGCGGCGGCGAAGGGCGCCGGAACCACGGCGAAGGCGAAGCCGGCCGCCAAGGCCGCGGCCTAGACCGTCATGGCGGAGCAGTCCACGCCCGGCGACGGCACCGCCCGGTCGGGCTGGGAGACCGAGATCGAGCGCACCGTCCGACGCGTGCGCAACATCGGCGAGCTGGTCGCCGAGTCCAACGAGCCGCTCGTCGCGCAGAGCCCCCGCCAGGAGGTCTACCGCAAGCACAAGGCGCGCCTGTACCGCTACGACGGCCCCGTCCGGCACGGCACCCCGGTTCTGTTCGTGCCCAATCTGGGCATCAGCCGTCCCACCGTCTTCGACCTGCTGCCCCGGGCCAGCTTCATCGAGTACATGGTGGAGCAGGGATTCCCGTTCTATCTGCTCGACTGGGGCGTCTTCGGTCCCGAGGACGACCATCTGACGTTCGCCGACTGCGCCACGCGCATCCTGCCCCGCATGGGGCGGAAGCTGCTGGCCCACGCGGAGGCCGACTCCTGCTCGGTCGTCGGCTACTGCATGGGTGCGCCCCTCGCGGTCAGCTTTCTCGGCACCCATCCCGACTTCCCGGTCAGGAACCTCGTCAACCTGGCCGGCCCCATCGATTTCGCGAACGCCGGCCTGTTCGGCTGCTGGCTCGACGCCCGCTACTTCGACGTCGACAAGCTGGTCGACACCCTCGGACAGATGCCGGCCGAGATGGTGCAGCTCGGCTTCAAGCTGCTCCGCCCCACCATGGACGTGAGCACGGGCCTGAACCTCTGGTGGAACGCCTGGAACGACCGCTATCTGGAAAGCTACAAGGCGCTCCGGAAGTGGAGCTCCGAGTACGTGCCGTTTCCCGGCGAGTTCTTCCGCCAATGGGTCAGGGACTTCTACCAGGAGAATCGTCTGGCGCGGGGCACGCTGCGTCTCAACGGACGGCCCGTCGACGTCAGCGGCATCACCTGTCCCCTGCTGGTCGTCGGAGCCCGCGAGGACAACATCGCCCCGCCGGCGGCGGTGCAGGCGCTCGTCGATCTGGTCGGAAGCCGGGACAAGGAGTACATGGAGCTTCCCGGCGGCCACATCTCCCTCATCGCCGGGCGGAGCGCGTCCCGCGACTGCTGGCCGCACGTGGCGAGCTGGCTCGCGGCGCGCTCGCACTAGTCCGCGCCGCACGAGGGCGCAGGGACCCCTGGAGGATCGATACAGATGGCAGACCCCACTTCGGCGCCCGACGATCTGTTCGCGATGTGGCGGAAGCAGGTGGAGGCCGGCACCGAGGCGTGGATCGAGGCGGCCCGGCAGATGGCGAGCCAGGGCCACGTCCCCAACCCGCCGGATCCGACGCAGTTCTGGCGTCAGTTCCCGAACTTCGGCGCGTCGGGCGCGTCCCCGTTCCCGGGAAGCGGACCGATCGATCCCGACGTGCTCGCCCAGTGGAAGCGGTTCCTCGACGACTGGCTCGCGGCGTGGAGCCGGGCCCTCGAGCAGGTGATGGGCACCGAAGCGTTCGCCGAAGCCCTGGGCAAGACTCTCGACCAGTTTCTGAACGTCCAGGCCAAGGCCCGGCAGGCGACCGAGCACGCCGCCAAGGCCGGGATCGAGTCGCTCGGACTGCCGACCCGCGAGCAGGTGGTCGGCCTCTCGCGGCAGATGATGGATCTGGAAGACCGCATCGAGTCGCTGGCGGACCAGCTCGAGGCCCTCGGAACCCGCCCGGCGGCGGCGACGGCGACCGACCCGCCCCGGCCGCGCCGGCAGACCCGCCGGAAGACCGCGGCCGGCGCCGGGACGCCGAAGGATCCGGACTAGGAGTTTCGCGCCGGCGAACTCCCAACGCGGCCGCAGGATCGCGCTCGCCCTGCATGTATAATGCGCGCCGCGTCCTGGCTCGGTGTCGGCGGCCGGCGACGAACGGAGGCGCGGATGCGAGGACGCCCGATACAGGAAATAGCCGTCGGCGATGCCGCGGAGTTGACGCGGGTCGCCACTCCCGGGGACGTGGCCCAGTTCATCGACTCCGTCGGCGACCACAACCCCATTCACCACGACCACGCCTACGCCGCTTCGACCCGGTTCGAGAAGCCCATCGTGCCCGGCATGTGGACGGCCAGCCTGCTCTCCACCGTGCTGGGCACGCAGCTTCCGGGTCCCGGCTGCGTCTACGTCAGCCTGCAGATTGCGTTCACCCGGCCGGTCTACTTCGGCGACCGCATCACCGCGCGGGTGGAGGTGGTCGAACGGCTGCCGGATCGGAACCGCGTGCGGCTGAAGGCCGTGTGCGCCAACCAGGATCGGCAGGAGGTCCTGATCGGCGAGACCGTACTGTCGCCCTCGAAGAAGCCGGTCGTGTACAACCAGCGGGAGACGGGCTCGGCCCAGGTCGCCCACTGGGCCCTGCAGCCGACCCTGTGGGCGGCGCAGGCCACCAGCGCCTGGGCGCGGCTGGGCGCCGCCTGGGTGTCTGCATGGCGCCGGGAGCCCGGCCGGGATCGAACCACACGCGCGGATGACCGCCCGGCGCCCGCGACTGGAGGCAGCTCCCATCGAGGTCTTCGGTGACACGCACGGCCTCAAGGCCAGCCAGACGCGCCAGCTCGAGCGCCTCTTCCGGCGCCGGGTGCCGTCCGATCGGCTGATCACCCAGGAGCTCGCCCGGCACCTGACCGCAATCAGCCACGAGATTCGCCGCCAGGTCGGCGTGCTGCTCGATCGCCGCGGGCTCGTGCAGCACGTGATGGTGGGCGACGCCCACTCGATTGCCCTGCCCGACTGGGGCCGCCTGCGAACGGGCCGCGGGCGCCTGCGCGGCCTGCGCTGCCTCCATACCCATCTCGGGAACGAGGGGCTCACGCGCGACGACCGGACGGACCTGCTGCTGCTGCGCCTCGACGCCATGGTCACGGTGGGCATGGACGACGACGGCCTGCCCGGCCTTGCCCATACCGCGGCGCTCGCGCCCGCCGGCGACCGTACCGCCGACGACCGCGACGCCGGCATCGAATGCCTCGACCCGCAGCCCCCGGCGCGGATCGCCTTCGACTTCCAGGACTGGATCCGCGAGCGCGAGGCCGTGCTCGCGCGCCGCACCGACGCGCAGCGCGTCGGCGACCGCGAGCACGCGGTCCTGGTCTCCGTGACCGCCGGCCGCAGCGCCCGGGATCTCGAGGTCCACATCGCCGAGTTGCGCGTGCTGGCCCACTCGGCGGGAGTCGACATCGTCGACGTCGTGACGCAGAACCGACGCCGGGTCGAC
>WTGR01000857.1 GCA_011523485.1 Acidobacteriota bacterium | reverse complement strand
TCCCGGTCAGCTACGGCGTGGACGGCACGCAGTACATCGCCGTGTCGACCGGGCTGGGCGGGGGCAGTCCGCGGCGCGTGCCGGCGTTGCTGAGCCCCGACATCGTGCACCCGGACACCGGGAACGCGCTGTACGTGTTCTCGCTGCGGCGGTAGCCCGTCAATCGCCGCCCCTCGACTCGGGGTTTCCGCTCAACCGGGCCTGTCCCGGAGTCTGCGCCGTTCCCGCGACGCAGACTCCGGGCGGAGAATCAGGATCGGCCGGGATCTCGCCGACCGGCATGCGCGCGGCCCGACCGGAGTCTGGAAGGGCGACGAGCAGGGAGCCCGACGCCGGCCGGCATGCGCGCGGCCCGGCCCGTCGGCTGCGCGCCGCCGGACTCACCCGCCCCAGCCGTAGCCGATACGCACGTAGTAGTAGGCGCCGCTGTAGCCCCACGGGGTGTATTCGCTGTACTGCTCGCCGACGGACATCGCGATCGCCGATACCTGCGAGTAGGTGTCGAAGAGGTTCTGCGCGCCGACGGCCAGCGTCGTTCCCTCGCCGAGGGGGAAGCCGACCTCGAGGTCGACGATGGGCCGGCCGGCGAAGAAGCCCTGGGCGAGGCCGCCGGCGGGCGCGAAGACCTCGCCGTGCCCGCTGTCGTAGTCGTACCAGCCGCTGTAGTAGCTGACGCGGCCGAGCAGGCTGGCCGGTCCGAGGCGCTGCGTCACGCCGACGTTCCCGCGCGTGCGCGGCAGGGCGTAGGCGTACTCGGCGAGCCGCCGTCCGTCGAGCAGTCCCCTGGCGTTGTCCGTAACCCGGGTATCGGTGTGGTTGAAGGCGGCGGTGAGGATGGTGTTCCCGCGGAGTCCGAGCGGCGTATAGGTGGTGACGACGTCGACGCCCCGTGAAGACGTGGCGAAGGCGTTGGTGAAGAACCGGAAGTTCCTGACGCTCTCCGCGGCGTCGAACCCGCCGGCCACGAGGTTCGCGACCTCCGCGTCGGTCAGGTAGAAGTTGCTCGTGATCCCGATCCGGTCGGACACGTCGATGTGGAACCAGTCGGCCGTCAGCGTGAAGGAGCCGCTGTCGAACACCACGCCGGCCGTGTAGTTGACCGACTGCTCCGGCCCCAGGGGCAGGCCGCCGCGGAGCCGCGCGGCCGGCGAGATCGACGGAATGACGGCGTTGTTGACCAGGTCGCCGACGGTCGGGTCGAACCAGCTCGAGATGTTGAACCCGTTCTGCTGCCCGGGGGTCGGCGCCCGGAACCCGCTGCTCACGCTGCCCCGCACGAAGCCCAGCCGGCCCGAGACCTTGCCGTTCGTCGTGGCCCCGAAGTCCTCGAAGTTCTCGACCCGGACCGCCCCGCCCAGGGTCCATGCGCCTTCCGGGTCGGTCACCTCCAGGTCGCCGTAGGCCGCCACGTTGTAGCGGCTCCAGGCGCCCGCGTGCAGCGGGCCGTAGCCGAAGAAGCCGTTGGCGCCGGCCATGAAGCGCTGCCGCGCGTAGGGGCCGACGAGCCAACCCTCCCGGTCGCCCTCGATGGTCCGGAACTGCTCGTCCCGCCACTCGGCGCCGGCGGCGGCGTTGACCCGGTCCGTGACGGCGTACGAGGCGTCGAAGTGGACGTTCGACTCCCGCTGCCGGTTCGTGCCGACGTCGAACGCGGTGGGAGAGGCCGGGCCCAGCGAGCCGTTGACGGTATCGCGGATGAACAGATCGCTGCCGTGCAGGCCGATGGAGCCGCTCAGGTCCCAGTTGAAGCCGCCGGTGGTGGAGCCCCGGACGCCGCCGGCGAGCGACGCGTCGGTTGCCGTGCCGCCCATCTGCGGCGTGAAGCCGCCCGGGAAGATCTCCTGGAACGAGAAGCAGTTCGGGTCGTCGAACACCTGCTGCAGGGCCGCCGGGTCGGGCACATGGCCGGTGACGGTCACGGTCGGGCAGTCGGCCGAGCCCCTGCCGTCGGCGGCAAGGACATCGCCGATCAGCAGCGTACGGCCGCCGTCGTTGCTGAACACGCCCAGCCGGGTGTTCGGGTTCCGGAAGAAGAAGCCCTGGGTCACCTGCTTGCGGGCGAAGTTCGCGTGGCCGTAGAGCTGCACGCCGGTGGGCAGCGCGTAGCCGAAGTTGCCGAACAGCTTCAGGTCGTCGTCGATGTCCGGGTCGCCCCAGACCTGCGGATGCGCAGAGCGGACGTGCGTGTTGCCGGCCGCGACGAGCGCAATGGCGTCCCGCCGCGGCGCGGCCCGGTCGGTCGGGTTCGCGTTGCCGTACTCCAGGCTCAGGTTGGCGAACCCGTCCGCTCCGACGGGCAGGCCGACGTTGCCGGCGAACTGCGCCGACTCGCCGTCGCCGGCGCCGTACATCCCGGTGTCGAGCTCGACGGATCCGCCGGATCGGGCGTCCTCGAGCTGGAAGTTCATCACGCCGGCGATGGCGTCGGAGCCGTACTGCGCGGCCGCGCCGTCCCGCAGCACCTCCACCTGGCGCAGCGCGATGGTGGGGATCACGGAGATGTCCGGACCCTGCGAGCCGTAGGCCACGCCGTTGCCGCCGTGCCATTCGAGGACCGACGAGCGGTGCCGGCGCTTGCCGTTGACGAGCACCAGCACGTGGTCCGGCGCGAGGTTGCGGAGCATGGCGGGGCGGACCACCGTGGACGCGCCCTGGATCGGCTGCGTATTCGTATTGAAGGATGGGACAATCGTGCGGAGCTGCTCCTTCAGGTCGCCCGTTCCCTGCCGGAGGAGGTCCGTGGAGGTCAGGACGTCCACCGGGACCGCCGACGCGGTGACGCTCCGCGCCTCGGCGCGGGAGCCGACCACGACCGTCTCCTCCCGGAAGCCGGCGAGCAGGCCCCGTATCTCGGCAGGCGACAATCCCAGGGCCTCGACTTCCGCCGGGGCCATCCCGAGTGCACGGCCCAGCTCTTCGACGAGCGCGTCCGTCTGTTCCGCTACCTGTTCCTGCGGACCGTCGTGGGGCGCCCCGCGTGCATCGGACGCCAGTACGGTCCACACGGTCAGGAACACGGCCAGAGCCGGGACGATTCCCCACCGCAAGTCTCGTCCTCGTTTCGATGCCGCCATGGTCCGTTCAATCGGGTCTACGCTATGCCTTCTTCGGTTTCTGTATTCGGGCGTACACATAAATGTAGCAGACGCCTACGCTCGGAAGAGCAATTCCGAGTTCGGCATCAGCGCGCGGCTGGCCAACGGCGGGCCGGTTTCCGGCGGCGGGTTCTCCCGGCGGTCCTGCTGGCGCCGCGCTCAGGCCCTGTCGGGGTCGAGCTTGCCGAGCGCCCAGCGTCCGAAGGCCTCGAGATCGCTGAGGTCGTCGCGAATTGCCGCGTAGGCAATAGAGTGGTCGAAGGTCAGGTAGTCGTGCACGAGCACGTTGCGGAATCCGGCCCAATGTTGCAGTCGTTGGGACAGGGCAGTGTCGATCTCTCCTGCCTGCTCCAGCACGACGAACGAGTCGCGGTACGACTCCGGCGTGCGCAGGCCCGCCTCGGCGATCCAGTGGTTGGCGATGTCGATGGTGGCCTTCATCGCCAGGTGCAGATGGCGCGCGCCGAGATCGTGGATGTCCGGATCCTCGAGGTAGTCGGATTCAGTCGCCCGCCCGAGGCTGCGCAGACGCTTCAGATAGCCGTTCAGTGCGTCGAGTCGCCGCGAGAGGATCTCCGTATCCACCATCGTCGTTCCATGCCTGCCGCAGCCGGCGTACCCGCGCGCGGGTAAACATGCGCAGCCGCGGCTCCATGTCCAGATACTCCGTGAGCGTACCGTGCACAAAGCGAACGCGCTCTGCATCGGAGCGCGCGAACAGCAGAACGCCGTCGCGCAACACCCTGTGCCGCAGTAGCACGGGCGCGTGATTGAGGAGCACGAGGTCGATGAGGTCGCTGCGAACGGCACCCGCCGCCGCGCCAATCACCCGGAACAGCGTGTTCTTGGTTGCGGCGGCGCCGGCGACACAGGCGTCGTCGACAAGGACGGCGACATCGACGTCGCTGTCACGGCGCTCCGTTCCGCGGGCCCGGCTGCCGAACAACCAGGCGAGGCGAACGATCGGATCCGCGCGCAGGCAGCGCGCGAGATCGGCGGACAGGCGTTGTGTCGCTTCCTCGCGCGCGGTGGCCGAGTGCTGCATCCGGGCATTACTCTAGCAGACGGTACCGGCGGGTCGGTAAAGGCGCTTGGCGTACCGGCGCCTGCTGGTTCACAATAGTCGACCAGCAGTCGGCGCCGCACAGACCGTGCGACGCGGACACGTCGATCCGGGAGCTCGTGGCCAAGCGCCATGGTCGCTCCGGACATGAACGAAGCACGCTCGGCTCTGGAGGCTGCCAAGATGTCACTCACAACGGGTTGCCGATTCGGTCTTGCCGCGGTTCTGGTCCTCGCGCTCGGCGTCCTCGCCGCGCCGTCGACCGCCGCCGCGCAGGATGCGCACGAGGTCACGTTCACGAAGGACGTCGCGCCGATCCTGCAGCGCTCCTGCCAGGAGTGCCACCGCACGGGCTCCATCGCCCCGATGTCGCTGCTCACCTACGAGGAGACGCGGCCCTGGGCGCGGTCGATCCGCGAGAAGGTCGTCACCCGTACGATGCCGCCGTGGTACATCGACCGCAACATCGGCGTCCAGGGCTTCAAGTACGACTACTCGCTCAGCGACGAGGAGATCGCCACCGTCGCCGCCTGGGTCGACGATGGCGCGCCGCGCGGAAACCCGGCCGACATGCCGCCGCCGCGCGAGTTCCGCGACATCGCCGAATGGAAGATCGGCGAGCCGGACTGGGTGGTCGAGATCCCCGAGCCGTTCGTGGTCGCGGCCGAGGCGCCCAACTGGTGGGGCAACCTCGAGTCCGAGTCCGGCCTGACCGAGGACCGCTGGATCAAGGCGGTCGAGACCAAGCCGTCGATCGATGGCTTCCCGGTGGTGCACCACGCGGTCACCGGCATGGTGAACGAGGACACCGAGGACACCAGCGGCATCGGCGAGTTCCTGAACGAGTACGCCCTCGGCAAGAACGGCGACATCTTTCCGGACGGCACCGGCCGGCTGATCAAGGCCAACTCGAAGATCCGCTTCAACATGCACTACGCCGCCATCGGGGTGGAGACGACCGACCGCACGCGCGTCGGCCTGCAGTTCTACCCGCGGGGGGTCGTCCCGGAGCGGAAGCTCATCTCGGCCCACGTCGGCGACGACGAGGACCTGGACATCCCGGCCGGGGCGTCGAACGTGCGGCACGACGGCTACTACCGCCTGAAGGAGAACTCCCGCATCACGGCGTTCCAGGCGCACCTGCACAACCTCGGCAAGCGGCAGTGCCTCGAGGCCATCTACCCGGACAACAGCAAGGAGATCCTGAGCTGCGCCGACTGGGACTTCGGGTGGCACATCGTCTACAACTACGAGGACCACGTGGCGCCGCTGCTGCCGCGGGGCACCATCCTGCACGTGACGAGCTGGCACGACAACTCCGAGGCGAACCGCTGGAACGACGATCCGACCAACTGGGCCGGCTTCGGACAGCGGTCGAGCGACGAGATGAGCTTCGCGTGGGTGAGCTGGTACGAGCTCGACGACGAGGCGTTCGAGAATGAAGTGGCGGAGCGCGAGGCGCTGTCCGCCGACAACGACAACTAGGACCAGGGCCTGTGCGGCCCTGCGCGCATTCGGGCGAAGCCTTCGCGGTCGTGGATCGCGGAGGCTTCGTGCCGTTGCGGCGGTCGAGAGAGGTCGCGGGAAGAGCATCATGAGGGGTCAGATTCGCATCGTTCGTGCAGTGGCCGCGGCCGTCCTGCTGGCGGCGATCGGTTCACCGGCGTCCGCGCAGGAGCGCTGGAACCGGGGCCAGAACGTACAGCCGGTCTTCGAGGGCTGGGAGCGGAACGACGACGGGTCGTTCACCATGGTCTTCGGCTACCTGAACCGCAACTACCAGGAGCAGCCGATCATCCCGGTCGGGCCGAACAACTTCTTCGAGCCGGGGCCGGCCGACCGCGGTCAGCCGACCCACTTCTACAACCGCCGGCAACAGTTCGTCTTCACGGTCCGCGTGCCGGCCGACTGGGGCCGGCAGCAGGATCTGGTCTGGAGCGTCACTCACAACGGCCGCACCGACTACGCGTACGGCCACCTCTGGCCGGTCTGGGAAATCGACGCCGGCGTGCGCCGCCTGAACCGCGGCACCGGCACCGCGCAGGGCTACGCCGACAACCAGCGGCCGTTCATCCGTCTGGATGGGGCGGACGAGCTGGAGGTGACGCTGCCGGACACGATCGAGATCGCGGTCGTCGCCGGCGACGACGGCATCCCGCCGCCCAACCCGAGCCTCGCCGAGCGCACGCCGCGCCGCGGGCCGAAGTCGCAGGCGGTGGTCGACCCGCGCAACGCCGCCAGGCACGGCCTGGCGGTCACTTGGCTGCACTGGCGGGGGCCGGGCGACGTGTCGTTCGACCCGCAGGTGCCGGAGGTCGGCGAAGCGGGGCGGGCGGTGACGCGGGTCGGCTTCAGCGAGCCCGGCACCTACGTGCTGCAGGCCGTGGCCGACGATACCGTCCACCTCGTGCGGGTCAACGTGACGGTCAACGTGAAGCCCGCGCCGAGTGCGCCGTAGCCCGGACGGAGTCCGCAACCGGCAGGCGTTCGGCCGCGGCGGCGCGGCCGGACAGGAGGTCGCCATGGCTTTCCCACCGCGTGCACCGCAGCGGCGAGGCGCCGCGCACCGGCCGGCGCGGCTGCGCAGCGCCCGCTCTCTCCTGTTCGCACTGCTGGCGGCCATCGTCGTCACCACCGACCCCGCCGGCGTCGCGCCCCTTGCCCAGATCCTCGAGGCGGGCGAGGCGCAGGCGTACGTCGCCGTTCTGAGGCGCGACCGCCCGGTCATGGGGCTCGGCCCGGCCGACTTCCGCGTCGAGGAGGACGGCGACCGGCGCGAGGTGCTGCGGGTCGAGCCGGCGACGGCCGCCTTCAACGTGGCGCTGCTCGTCGACGACAGCATGGTCGCGAGCA